>JAESTW010000084.1 GCA_016763395.1 Kofleriaceae bacterium | reverse complement strand
TGAAACGCGCAACCTATGTTCGTTTTTTTCTCCGTTCTGTCAACGGAGCAGAGACGGTTTCTGTTGGCATTAATTGCCAATGACAAAATTGTGTCAAAACTCTATCGTGCCCTAACTAGCATGTCCGCCAATCTGACTGGCGATATCCCAGAAAGAGCGATGAGAATGAAAATAGGATTTAGAAGCGTACTTCTTCAAGGGGGTGGAGTCTTAGCAGCAGCAATTCTTTGTTCTTGCATACTCACTCAAAACGAACATGAGGTGGCTGACAGTAACGAATCAGTTACTTCTGATGGCGAGGACCATTCTTCATGAAGAACAAGAAAAGTCGAACGATGGTGTGGCTTGCCACGTGCGGACTAGTGCTTGCTGGTTGCTACACGCTCACCTCCGTTACGACACTGATGTGGAACAGTCCTGAGTGGACCGGAAGCGGTCGTTTCGGCGGCTCAGGTGTCCATAGGGTTGTCGGCCTGGCCGGCCAGGACGTGCACCATTTCGGCTCTGGTGCAATCAGCGAAGCGCCACTGCTCAGCAAGTTTGGTGGCCCCTATGTGCTTACGAGCGCTGCCCAGACTAGCAGTCTTGGCCATCACGAGCACAGCTTCGCGCATGGCAACCTTGTGGGAAGACGCGACAACCTGCGTCTGCTCTACACCGTTCTCAGCGAGTTCGAGACGATGGACTGGGTCTCCCCCGTTGATCCACATTTCTGGGAACATGGCACGAATTGGGATGTTGTAGAAATCTGCGACATGGTGGCGTCCGAAGCTCACGACTTCATCCAGCCTGTCAGCCAAGAGAGTCACCTTTACATCTCCATACGAGCTTGCCCTAGGACAGGTGGCAGCTGCGCGGGCGGGATCGCTGAAGTTCAAATGTCACCGGACAGTAGTTCCTGGTGGATTCGCAGCAACCAGGAAGGCTGGCAAGGCACAGTGAGCAAAGCCAACAACACGCTCTTTTCCGATGAGTGCATGCCCATCAGCGTCACCAGTGAGCACGGCGACAACACCACTCGCTATCTCGTGGTCGGCGATCCCTCATGGGACGAGCTCACTGTTTTTGACGCGGACAAGCTTTGGGACACCCCGCTCCATAGCAGTCGAACCCCGACCAACAGACGCATCAAGGACGTTGTGATCGAGGGTCGTAAAGACGGCTCCACTCAATTCGGCTTTCTCACCGTGTTATGGACCGGCGGCACCGGAAGCCAACTGCAACACACCGTTTTGACGAATGGCCAATTTCCTGATGATCCTCATCTGACCGAAAACGTCGCTGGTGACACCAGCTTCATTGAGACCTTGGGCTACGGGGCGGAGACCGACTCAGGCGAGTTGTTTTCCTTCGCCGACCGCACGCAGCGCAGACTCTACGGACTCTAGCCTGCTATGCGATATTTCGACGAAATTCCTACGATGGCAATTTGGACGCAGAATACGATGGCAGTTCTGCACTCAACACGTATCCGAGTATAACCCTGATTTGGCATCAGGATCTACTTTGACGCATAGGGCATGGATGTCCAATTGTAGGAAGAAAGAGTGTCAGCCGGCGATTGAGCGGACTTACCATGCACCACCTTTTTGCTTATAAACAAATTGTGTCCATATAGTGCGGCCGCATTTACCCACAATACAACAACAATCTCTTGGTGTGTGCGGGATCGAATTGCGGACAAACACATAGTGTCCTCAGTGCCCTCAAACTCCTGATAGCTCGCGACTTCTTTCCACATCTCGGACAGAACATACCCTTCGAGCAGAGCTGCCGAACAACAGAAGCACTATAGGTTGGGAATGGACTAACATGTGAAGCTAGTGGTTGCGTCCAGGTTACATTCCAGCCTAATCAGGTAGCGCGGCCAGCGCACGGCCATAGCCTAATCAGGTAACTCAGCCAGCGCACGCCGCAAATCGGGGCGGGTACCAATCTGTTGCGTAGCGGCCCGGCCGTAGGGGCCGTCAGTCTGTGGAGAGCCTGTCCGGGTGAGTAAGGATCGCATCTCTCTCGGACTCAACATACGATCGCTTCGCTCTTTGTAAATACTCTGCAGGAGAAGAGCTGCGCCGGCCACAATGGGAGAAGCGCTCGAGGTCCCCGAGAATTCTGCTGTGTACTTTCGCCGATGCGGTGAGCCGCAATCTTGCAAGTCCCCGTAGTCGAGTGAAGCGACTTTGTAGCCCCATCCTTGTACATCGACACGGCCCCCATAGTTCGAAAAATCGAGACGGGAGCGGTCTACAAAGCCTTTGCGATTTGGCGCTCCAGCACCGACAAGGATGGCGCCCGAGTCGCGAAATCGTCTATCGAATTTTCGTCGGTACGTTTTATGATCGAGATTTTCACCGCCATTGCCGGCGGCAGCAACAACGATTACGCCGCGGTCAGTCGCGACCTTGACCGCATCGAAGACGTCGTCCCAAAACTCCATCGGCAAGTAGCGCCCCCGTGGTCCTACAGAGTGTAGTTCGATCAGTAGAACATCGCCTCGCTCAAGTACGGCTTGCGCCTCATCAATGGCCGAGGCCGGACCTTGTGGACTGAGTGACGCTGTCACGATCTTCGCCACGTCCGGGGCGATTCCGACCATTCCGAGATCGTTGTCCTTCGCGGCAACGACGCCCACCACCGCGGTGCCATGAGCAACCCAATTTCTGTCCGAGTACTGCTCCCCGGCGACGTGCTCGATGCGCTCTGTTGGCAGATCCTCATGCCTTGCATTCCATCCGCCTTCGATATCCGCAAATGCGACGTTGCCGCCGAGACCGCCAGGAAGAGCCCAAGCCGCAGGCGCATCGATGCCACCTGGGGCCTCGACCAGATAGCCCTGAAGTGGGTGATAGGTCGGCGTCGTGATCGGACATCGGTCGTCGGCCTGCGCTGCCTTTCCTTCATCGAGTTCTTCCATCAACAGTGCGAGTTCTGGTCTTGGGGCGATGAACGCCACTTCCACATCATCGCGTCGCAAGAGCGTTTTGACGAGGGCAGCTGGATCGCTTGGGTTTGTGGCGCGATACCACGCGCTCAGATCGGGAGTCTCTACGGCACCAAGTGCGAGAGCCTCGTTGCGATCGGCAGCCAAGGCCGCTCGGCCGCGATTGAATAGCGGCGCGACGGTCATTGAGGCGTCGAGGTTCAGCGCCATCACGTTGGCTGAAGGCAACAACTTGAAGTGAACCGCCGGCCGATGCACAACCGAGTCTGTTTGGGTATCGGGAGACCAGAGGGTGAGGGCAATCGCGCTCAATGCAACGAGCGAACAACAAAAGACGACGATGCTTCTGGTTGTTCGCATCCACAGAGGGTACCGCATGATGGATTGCTGTGTCATTTCTAAACCCTGAATCGGACTGAACCCTGAATCGGACTGAGTCCGATTGCTCCAACGTGTTACTGAAATCGGAGGAAACCGAGGAGGGTAGAATCACCGTTTATTTGGCTTTCCTTCTCCCTAAGCACCGCCAAGTACACCAGAGCGACGTCCTTCTTGTAGATGCCATAGAGCGTCGCATGGCGGCCTGGGGCGAACCAGGAGGCTGGCTCGAAACAGACGGCGATCACGCGGTCGGCACCAAACCAAGTCGCCATCGAGGAGCTCTCGACCGGGTCGCAGACCCTGCCTCCATTGCCGCCATCGTTGACCAGATTTCGTGCGAAAATTTCCACCATCGGTATGAGGAGAGTATCGATTGGTAACGTGTCCTCCCAGCCACACTGGAGGAGGGATTCCGACATGCCCGTCTAGCGACATTGCAGTGGAAAACCGGGTTCAGAAACGCCACAACGGCGTCTCTGCGCTTGCAGTCTATCAAATTTGCCACGATTCTCGCGACTACGAAAAACACCGAGTTCATCGGGCCAAGGCCATCGTATGGCTACGACCCGTAGGGGCACGTTTTTCGACGACAGTGCGATGTTTCGGCAAAATTCTTACGACGGAAATTCGGGCAAATTGCTTTCGCAGGCGACGTTTTTTTCTCTTGGATTG
>JAESTW010000083.1 GCA_016763395.1 Kofleriaceae bacterium | reverse complement strand
GGCGAGTCGCTGGGACTCCTCTCATTATACTCCAGGTAAAGTCGCGCCAGAGTTTTACCCATAGACCATTCGAGTCTGATCGGCTCGGATCACGATGGAGTAAAAACGCGCCGTGTGGAACAACCTCTGGGTAAAAGTAGTATGTCTTGATTGACGTTTTTCCTGTTTTGGATACGACTTCTCGCTCCTCCGTGTACAAGGGAGGCTTTATGTCTCCAGCGTCATTTTTCCGCGGTTTTGCTTCCTGCCGCGGTCCTTCGGCCGCTGCGTAAACAATATCAAAGACGTCAGCAATGCCGGCTTCATCAAATTCAAACTCAGCCCCCGTTCGTTCTATCTGAACAATTTTTGCAACCCCTTTTTTGCTGGAAAGTTGCTCCCTCCACTTAAGAATTTCAACAAGCCCGGCCAGTCCGGCTCTGTGTTGAGATGATGGTAAATCTCTTAAGGTGTACTTGAGTGAAATAGTTGTCATAGTGATGGGTTCTCCCAGTCAAATCCCCGTTCCACGGAATAATTGGACGATGGCGCAATGCGAATATATGGAGGCAAGCACGAGGGCGGATCCTCAGTCTTATGTTTGCTCTTTGGCACAGGAAGCACATACTGATCCCATGGTTTCCGTCTTTCTTGAAGCTCGATCACCTTAGCTAAATCAGAGTCGAGAATCGCATTGTCAGAACGAGAATCGATGTCTCGGAAATCGCCAGAAATTGCATAGTATCCAGAATTAACGAAGGCTGAATAGTCATCAACCGTAGGCTGATCTCCGGCGTGCTCGATAAGCTTCCCCGCAAGCTCGGCCTGTGAAACTCTCGTCACATTCAACTCACGAAGAAAAACACCAGACTGGCATAGCTCCGCTTTGTCGTAGGGATGGTGGCTAGGAGGAGCAAAGGTATAAACCCAAGCGTACTCTCGCTTGAGTTTGCGATTGGCCCGTCCAAATCGCTGTACCAGGGACGATACTGGGGCAGTCTCTGTAATCAGAACATCCGCATCTAGATCCAGACTCATTTCGCATACCTGTGTTGTCACAGCTACAACTGGATTCTCACACTGCTGAAATGCTCGGACAGTGGACTCATGCGAGTTTTTCCTGTCCATCAAACGAAAACGAGAGTGGTAGGTCAACACTTTCGTGCCCAGTACTTTCTCCAATCGCGTTGCCGTCTCTTGGCAGGGGCTGACAGTGTTCACAACGTATAGAACTCGCAAGCCGTTTCGGTACGCTTCTACCGCTTTGCCGTCTGCATCGCTAGCCGAGTCAAGTACCTCAATTTTGTATCGTGGGGCTTCTTCCGCTTTTTTTAGCTCCTTCAGTTGCTCTGTCGAGCTTGCGTCTGGAAAAATCTTGAGCCCACACTCTGCGAGTTCTTCTTGACGACCTTTGGGAAGAGTCGCAGTCATGCAAAGGACTGGACCATCGAAGTGTTTCAAAAAAGATATCAGGCTTCGAAACATGGATGGGTCGTAACTATGCACTTCATCGATGATAAGTGCCGAATCTGCTAGGACTGGCACCATACAAAGCCCGCTGTAACGGTTCTCCATAAACGACAAAAACTGATCGGTTGTTGCTGCGATATACCGCCTAGACCAATGTCCGAGGGCGAATAGTCGCTCCGCTGACTCATCATATATCTTCTTGTTGCCAATCGATTCGATCACGGGATTGCTCGCCATGTCTTGCAGCTCATAGCTGGCCGTTCCATGCATTAGATCTGCGTCCCCCTCTGGCGCCCAAGCGGCATAGTCTCGATACCCCTCTGTGGCAGTGCCCCGAGTTGGGTAGAGAAAAACAACTCGGCCCAATGAGTGTGTTTCCATCTGCGCTTGTGCCCATGCCCAAGCAGCCAGAGTTTTTCCGGATCCACAAGCGGACAAGAGCAAGCAGCGTGGGCCTTGTTTCGCAACTTCTACCTGAAAGCCTAGTAGTTTTGCATCCTTTGAAATAGATTTCAGTCTAGGCTCGATAATCGCCTGTCCGAGTACTTTAGGCGACAACTCTGTACCCATAGTCTCGGCGACCCAGGTTTCGATGTTTTGGCCAACACGGAAAAGGCCCGAAGAAACCGAATCCGACGCGATCAGGCCTGCCTTTAGCGCCAAGGTAAGTGATGTTCTGAAGTCATCCCGCTTTATCTTGCGTTTAAAACGTATTGCCGCTGTGTATCCACAACATAGAGCCTCTCCCCAAGGAGAAGCCAATACGCCATCTTGATAGTGTAGCGATGCTGTAGGAAGTTGGGGAGGAGCACCTAGATCTGCAACTTGAGCGATTTTCGCTAGTGTTGAGAGTATCTCCGGGTGACCTAGCTGTAGTTGTAGCTCGGACTTCTCCGTTGCAGGTTGCCCCCAACCATATTTTTCTTTTTCTGGTGGAGCGGCTTTTAGGTGATGCGAAAGAACCGCTGCGGTAATTGCATCAATATCCAACAAAGCATTCCCGGACAACCAGGTATTTACTTCCGGAAGTTGAAGAATCATTGCGCTCAAATGCTCATGGCGTAGTGTTTGTTTTTCGAAATACTCGGCGAGCATCGCTCGAATGAAATCTTCGTTCGCTTTACCAATGTCGTGGAAAAGACATGCAACCTGCAGATTTAGAAGAAACGCCTCATGCTTCGCCGGTTCTAGTTTGAAAAAGCGCATAAACGCTTGTCCCCAGCGACGCCCAGGCCCAAAAAGAGCGACTGCGGCCCTTTCTGTATCAGATAGGTGATCTTCCAAGCTCAGGTTTCGTTGGTTTGTATCCGTGCGGATCTTTTTTGCAGGAAGCATCTTCATATTACTTATTCTTAGGGATAAACAACCCTGCTCCCATGTGACGCCGACCTCCAAGACCGACTTCTTGCAGACGAATCGAGGCCTGGGCGTTCAATCCTTGTGTAATGACTCGAAACCCAACAACTTTCTTGTCGTGAATCCGCATGACTTTACGATGAGCAATGAGAAGCTCTACCTGAGCTGGGTCTTGTCCGAGTTTCTCAATTGCGCAGAGCTGTTCGCGAAGTTTGTCGTGGAAGCTTTGAGCCTGAGTATGACCTTTTAACGTTACGAATTTGGCCCACAAGGTTGGCTTTGGCAACGAAGGTTTAAGAGTTAGCTCACCTAGGGACAGGCTTTTTCCCGCCAATTGAATCTGCGCCCCCACCAGTGGAAATAGAATCCCGACTTCTTTGGCGGGTATCCGTAGTCGTAGGACTGACTT
>JAESTW010000918.1 GCA_016763395.1 Kofleriaceae bacterium | reverse complement strand
GCATGGTCGACGACTTTATCGAGCGTAAACACGGTCGCCAGAAAATCACCTACCTGCACCCTTCAATTGAAACCGTGTTGGCAGATACCTACGGTGTCATTGTGTACCAAGAGCAGGTTATGCAGATTGCCCAGGTGATCGCCGGCTACAGTCTTGGTGCTGCCGATCTTCTGCGCCGCGCCATGGGCAAGAAGAAGGTCGAGGTGATGGCCGAGCAAAAGATTCTCTTCGTCGAAGGTGCGTTAAAGAACGATGTCGAGAAGAAGACCGCGGAGGCGCTTTTTGACCTCATGGCATTCTTTGCAGGCTACGGTTTTAACCGTTCGCACTCGGCAGCCTACGGTTGGGTGACCTATCAAACGGCCTTTTTGAAGCGTCACTTTCCGCACGAGTATATGGCGGGACTTATGTCTTGTGACCAAGACAACACCGACAATATCGTGAAGTTTATCGCCGAAGCAAAGGCGATGAACCTCAAGGTTGCGAGACCGGACATCATCGAGTCCCATCAGGACTTTACCGTCGTTGACGCAGAGAAACACGAAGACAAAGTGATTCGCTTTGGACTTGGGGCGGTCAAAGGCGTCGGTTCTGGGGCGGTCGAGGCAATTCTCAAATGCCGGGACAATAACGATAAAGGCGAGTTCTCGTCCATGTTCGATTTTTGCGCGCAAGTCGATTCGCAGAAAGTCAATCGCCGGGTTATCGAGGCCTTGGTCAAGGCGGGCGCTTTTGACAGCTTGCCCAAAGGTAGCGAGACCATGAACCGGGCCCGTAGCTTTGCCGCTATCGAAATCGCGATGGAGCGCGGGGCGCAGGCGCAAAAAGATCGAAAATCCGGACAGACCTCGCTCTTCGGTATGCTCGAACCGGTCAAAGTAGAAGGCCCCTCGGACGAGGATGAGTATCCCGAGGTCAAAGACTGGATTGCCAAGGAGCTATTGGCGTACGAGAAGGAGAGCCTAGGCTTTTACATCAGCGGCCATCCACTCGACAGTTATCAGACGGATCTCAAACGCTACGCCAACGCAACTCCACAGGACTTCCTAGAGGGCCGAAGGGAACCGGGCGAGGCTGCGATCGCGGGCGTTGTGACCATGTACCGCGAGAGACCGACAAAGCGTGGCGGCAAAATCGCCTTCTTCCAGTTGGAAGACGCATCGAGCCAGATCGAAGTGATCGTCTTTCCCAAACTCTTTGAAGATGTGAGAGAAACTCTCACTAGTGATGAGCCAGTTTTGTGTGCTGGCAAAGTTGTTGACGAAGGTGAAGACGGAAATCATGCCTATAAAATGCTCTTGGAATCAGCGACACCACTGGCGGAGTTGCGTTTGAGTAAAACCACCCGCGTACTTATCCAGCTCAATCCCGATAGGCTCACGCAAGAGAAAATCGAAGAATTGCGCGCCATTTTGGTGCGTTCTAGCGGAAAGTGTACGCCGATCTTGTTTATGAATATCCCGGGCCGATCGAGAGCGGCGATTGTGCTTGGAAATACCTTCAAAGTGGCACCTAGCGACGAATTGGTAACGCAGCTAAACAAGCTCTTTGGGCCCGATACGGCGTCATTTGCCTAGGTCTGAGAGCTTTTCCTAGATGTGCTCTTGCTCAGAGCCATTTCGGAGATAGCGGGACAGGGACGCGAGCATGTCCAGAGACTGATCCGCTTCGATTTTGATGTCGTATTCGGAGAGGCACCCGGCAGCAGAACTCCGGCTGTTGATCCACGCGAGGACAAGGGTATTGCCAACTCCTTGCTCCAGTGCAAGACGCTGCAGAGCCGGCTGAACCCGTTTTTTGTAACGGCGCTGCTCGCGGAAGGGGCTTGTCACTGCTCGAATGATCCAGTACAGCAAGATACCACCCCCGGTGCCTAGGAGACAAAGTAGCAGGATCCAATGTAGGAACTTTCGGGCCACGGGTGGCTTGGCGCTGTCTCGAATGTCCAAAAGTGAAATTTCGATTTCCGCGGATTCTTGCTCGTCTAGGGTGTCGAGAGGGAAGTCATAATACTCGTAGGGAATGGCGTCGAGTGCCGACCAATAGTTAGCAAGGTCTCCGTAGTACTTCGAAACAACGGACGCGATTTCTCCGTACTCAGAACTATTGGCATCGACAGCGTCGAGTAGTGTACCCGAATCGTTGGCGGCAGATCTGCCCCGGACAAATAGGCAGGCAAGGCGATCGTAGGCCTCAGTTGAAACGGCTGGTTCTCTTCCTAGAATTTTGAGTCCTAGATGTTTGGCTCTGCCAATGTTGGGTAGCACACCACCGGTTGCGACAGCTCGTGATTTGTCTGGCGATACACACCAGATTGCAAGCGCCTCGAATTGTCGGACAGCATTGAGGCCGACGATGTCCCACTCCTCCTTCTCATTGGCAGGTGACGCGTAACCCATGTTTTGAGCTAGCTCGGTGGCCTTGTCGATATTGAGCCAGGCAAGGCGTTCGAGGGCAGTTAGACAGAGACTTTCTGGATAGCTGTCGTCTTGGCACAAGTCTGCGAGCTCTTCATTCTCAAGCAGATCAGTTAGTGCTTTCTCGTCTCGCTGGTGTATCGCTTCTTGCAGCTGGACCAGAATCTCTTCTTGAGGTTGACCAAAGAGAACCAGTTCTTCCAGCAGGGCACTTTCATCAAAGTCCGGCGGGGCATCCTCGTGCTCACTTCGGACTTCGTGTTTTTCTGAGTCAACTGATTCTTCTGGGCTCTCGGGCGTACTCGTTTCTGTCTGTCCCCATAGCGTTTCCGCGTAGCCTGCCTTGATTGCCTGGCTCGCCTGTTCGTAGGCGGCGTGCAGTTTTTGAAACTCCTCAGGGTGCGTCTCTGGGCGGTATCTCTTGATGAGCCGGACATATGCGCGTTTCACGTCACGGGCGCTGACACTTGGATCGACTCCAAGTAGCTCAAAAGGCGCATTGCACTGAAAATCAGGAATGAAGAGATCGTGTTGTTGATCCGACATCTACCAGCGCTCGCCTCCATCGAGAGACTCACAAAGGCGTGCGAGTTCCTCAAATCTAGAAGTGATGGTCGCGCTCTCTCCTTGCGCAAGGGCGATTTCAAAGGCTTCGATACACTCGTCAAGATACGAACGCTCTCCCTCGTCGACCTCACTCCAAAGAGCCTGCGCGCGAAAAAGCAGATCTTTGTTACGAGGTTCCTCGGCACGATCTTGCTTGAGCTTGGCCAGGCGTTTCTGAAAGGTTGCCACCGCCTTGTTGTCCACCGATTTGCCGCTGCGATGCAAGACAGTGGCAAAGGTCTTGCCCGTTTCTGCAATGGTAGCCTCAACCTCAAGTAGGCCATCGAGATCAAAGGTGAAGCGTACTAGGATGTTTTGTCCGGCGGGCCCCTTCGGGATGCCCTTCACCGTCAAGGCTCCGACTAGGTGATTCTCCGATACCCGTCGGTGCTCCCCCTCGTAAACGTTCAAGTTCATCTCAGTTTGATTGCGTTCAATGGTAGAGAAGGTCGAAGTGCGTGTGACTGGAACAGTCGTGTTGCGATGAATAACAGGGGAGAAGAAGCCATTCACATGGCGACCGGCAATCTCTTTGCTAGCCTCCAGCCCGAGACTGTGGGAGATGATATCGGTGACTACAATGTCTAGGTCGCCACCACCTTGGTCCTTGCACAGAGCTGCTTGTATTGCGGCGCCCTTGGCAACAATGAGATCCGGATCGAGTTCGACCATTGGTGGCTTGCCAAAGTAGCTTTGTACGAAATCCCGAACGCAGGGCATGCGCGAGGCACCACCGACAAGTACGATCTCATCGAGACTGTCGATTTTGACACCAGCGCCGCGCAAAGCGACACGGCAGGCCTGCTTCATGCGATCGAGTAGGGGAGCAAAGGCTTGATCCGCTTGCGCTCTCTCGATTGTGAGGGTTTGTTCGCGTTTGTCCGAACCAAAGGCTGGAACCCGAAGCTGTCCTTCTTTCCAGCTAGTGAGCTGGCGTTTGAGAAGTTCCGCGCGGCGGCTGAGGATGGCATAATCGCTAGCAAAGGTGCGTGCCGTAGAAACCTCAATTTCGGCAATGCGCAAGCCTAACTCCACTAGGGCTTGGGTGAAGTCTTCGCCGCCCAAACGGCTCTCTCCCGCAACTCCCTTGACCTCGAGTAACCCTTCAAAGAGCTCCATGACACACACGTCAAAGGTGCCACCACCCAGATCGAAAATCAGAAACTGGGATTCCTCGTCACGCTTCTGCAAGCCATAGGCAATCGCCGCGGCAGTGGGCTCGTTGAGGATTCTTTCGACAGTCATGCCGGCCAAGGTGGCGGCTTTGTGAGTGGCTTGGCGTTGCGCTTCACCAAAGTACGCCGGCACAGTGACCACACAACGATCAATCGTTACCCCAAGCTCGCGTTCCGCATCCTCGCGCACACTGTCCAAAATATGGGCTGAGAGCTCAATTGGTCCCAATTTGCGAGACCCGAGCTTGTAGCTGCGATCTTCTCCCATGTCCCGCTTAAAAGCCGCAGCGGCATTGTCCGGTTTCATGGACAAGATCTCCTTGGCGCCCCGTCCAACGAAAAGCTGTTTCTTCTCTGGGTCCAACGCGACCACCGAGGGAGTGAGTTTGTGACCTAAGGCATTCGAAATGTACACAGCCTCACCCTCCCGAAAAACAGCAGCAACTGTATTGGTGGTACCTAGATCAATTCCGAGAATCTCTGAACTCATGAGCCTTTGTAGGATGCACGTCTTTCCAGGTGGATGCAATTGGGAAGCTGTTCGAATTCCGGTCGCGCATCATCATCGAAAGGGCAATTGCTTGCGGTCCGCACCGCGTTCAGCGGAACTCAATGGAATTTTCGACGGAACTACTGTGTTGTGTATTGTATGAGCCACCTTACCCAAGCCCGAGTTGCCTCCGCATCGACTGGGAGCTACAGTGCAAGAGTGATTTTTGCTCGATTCTTGACGTCCGCGAGTGTTGTTGCTCTTTCCCTCGTACTGACTGCCTGCCCGGGGAAACGGCAGGTTCCCACAACCAACTCCACGGCGTCTACCACTCTCTCGCTCCCGACCTCAGGTGACGCCTCTGCTCGCACTCGTTTTGAAATGAGTCGTAGCCGTTTTGAACAAAATGCTGAAGTTGACACCAGCGAGGATTTTGAGGCGATTGTCCGGGACTATCCCAACGACCCGATTGTTCCTCACGCCTTGCTCTACGGCGCGATGGCGGATTTGCGAGGTGGTGACGGAGTTGCTGCACAGGAAAAGCTCGTGCAAGTGCGAGCGATACCCGGGATTGACACGGCAGTGATTGGTCGCGCGGCATTGCTAAACGGATTCGCATTGCTGGCCCTCGGACAGAAGGGCCAAGCCTTGGCCGATTTGAAAGCCGGCGAGGTTGCTCTGGATCGTGGTGACGCCGGCGAAGTGAGCGCTTGGCATGCTGGGATTGCAGAGTCAGGAGCTGCCGCCGGACAAGTTGCGCTGGCGATACGACACTACGATGCTTGGTGGGCGACTGGCACCGAAGCCGAAAAGGCCTATGCAGCGGATCAAATTGAAGCGCTGCTGCCTGAGATTGCAGAATCAAATCTTCGCGCCCTCTTTCTCAGTCTAGAAAGTCAACGGGGGCCAGCCGCGGCTCGAGTTGGTGCGCGTTTGCTGCCGGTGGTAGGTGCTGCTGAAGACACCGAATCTCGGCAACTTCTCACTGTTATTTTAGAAGCCATGCGTAGAGCGGGGCTGGATTCGGGCTTGTCTGGTCAGTACGGTCCCGGAAACGCGGACATCGTCGGTGCACTCTTGCCGATGACCGGACGCCTAAATCGGGTCGGGGAACTGTCCTTGCGGGCGTTGATACTGGCGTCCGGGCAATCTCCTAAAGCCGGGCAAAATCCGAGCTTTCAGGTTCTCTCTCGCGACACCAACTCGGTGGCAAAACTCGTCCAAGAGGGCATGCAGAGCTTGGTGCAGAGTGAGGCCTTGGCCATCATTGGGCCCTTCGATGGCCGGGCGCTCAAAAGCGCACTTCCGCTCGCCACGGCAATGGGGATTCCGCTTATTTCACTCGCTCCTCGCGGTAGCACAGGCCCCAAGGTCTACAGCATTCGGCACTCCGCAGAAGCCAGGGCTCGAGTGTTGGCCAAGCACGCGTATACTGCCGGTATACGTGACTTCGCGATATTTGCTCCGGCAAGTTCTTATGGCAAAGTCGTTGCTCGAGCGTTTCGGTTAGAAGTAGAAAAACTCGGAGGAACGGTGGTTGTCGCTGTCGAGTATCCCAAAGCAAGCACTTCGTTTAAGAAACACGTTGGCAAGCTGCGGAAACCCTGGTCGGCAATTTTTGTTCCCGACGTTGCAAAGAAACTCGAGCTCATCGCGCCCGCCTTGGCCGCCGCAAATCTTCACGCCATGCCCGTTGGTGGCAAGAGCAAACGCGGACGCTCTATCTTGCTACTCTCTACCGCCGAGGGATTGGACGCGAGTTTTTTGCGATCGGCCGGACGCTACGCTCTTGGAGCTGTCTTTGCGCCGGGATTCTATCCGGACGGGACCGATTCTCAAATCGCCGACTTTGTACTACGCTACGAAGAAGAGTTTGGTGTTGAACCTGGGGTCCACGAGGCCTACGCTTACGACGCAGCGGCTGTGGTGCGGCACGCAGTCAACGCTGGAGCTTTCACACGGGACACTCTCAGCCGAGAACTCTACCGGCAATCCGTGCTCGGGCAAACAGGTACCATCACCTTTGATTCCAGCGGGAAGCGCTCCGATCCTGGTTTGCTCTTTCAGGTCAAAGAGCCAATTGCCGGACAGTATGAACTAAATGCTCTGCGCTGAGAAGAATGGCTTATCCACTCGCGAAGATAGACCAGTGTTTTACTGCCCATATCAGTAATGTCGATTTGCGAGAACGACAATTCCGTTCGTTGCTGCGTGGATCGAAGCAGCAGATGGAACCTTTGTAACTACGATCTACCGACATTCCTCTATTCGGACAAGTTCGCTTAAGGCCTGGAACGCCAAGGCCCCTATTCCACCCCTCGAT
>JAESTW010000917.1 GCA_016763395.1 Kofleriaceae bacterium | reverse complement strand
GTTGGTCGAGTTGGCCACTGTTTTCCATGTTGCGTTTGATGGTGTTTTCAATGTCCGAGCATGAGCCACCATCGTATCCGCTATGTTGTAGTGCAGAGTTGAGTTTCGCTGGGATGTTCTACGTCGAGGTGAACTTTCGAATACACCGGACGAACTCGTAGGCGCTAGTATACTTTTGGATGGCGTGGACATCGATGCAGCCGTACTGGAAGGGGGAGTTATCAGAATCGAGAACGGTTCGAACGCCACTCGAACTAGTTTCTGAGCGCCTTGCCTGGCTTGAATACGCAACCCAACCCTGCAACCCGATACTGCAACCGAGCACGGCTGTAGGCGTCTACTCCTTTGAAAACGGCGCTAGAGCAGCAGCAAAGCGTTGTCCACTCGTCGGCACACAAATTGCTGAAGGCAGGTTGAGTGTTTCGTTGTGTGGGCCAAGCCAAACCGAGTCAACTTGGTCATAATGACGATGGCGTGGAAGGAACAAGAATATGAGCAAAGAAAAACCAGAGTCTGTTGATGTAAACGCGTGGTGGTCCCCTTCTGACAATGAATGGGTATTGGGTGCCAAGGACGACGATGATGAATTTCACGGACTCGTCACCTACTGGCGTCCCGACGGCAGTCTTGTCAACCGCTGCAATTTCGAGCACGGGACTCCCCAGGGCGTATACAAGCGCTATCATCAGTCGGGCGAAATATCTCGGCAGGGCGTTTTTGTGGCCGGCAAGATTCACGGCACCGATGTGTTTACACGTTCGGACGACGAGACTACTGAGAACTTTCCCAGTGGCCTAAACGGTCAGGTTTGGCGAGCCGAGATGGACATGGTCAACGGCTCCATGGTCGCTGGCCGTCTCTACAATCGCAAGGGCCAACAAGTAGGGGAAGACGGCGACCCTTGTCCGGAACGCCCGCGAGATGTGCCAGAGGAAGCTGTGTACAGCAGTACCTCGGGACGGTGGGTTCTTGGTAAAACTGGCGATTCGTACAAGCGCGCCGGACTGTGGCAATTCTATACCCAAGAAGGCTGGGTCGAGCAAGAGACGATCTACGAAGATGGTGAGATCAAAGAGGACACCTTGTATCGTAACACCTATGAGTCGCATGCACAGATCCATTTGAACGCAAAGGACTTCGACGCGTGCGACCGCTCGGTGGACGCCGGGCTAAACGAGCTTGAGGATGATGTCGATTGTCTACTTTTGCGTTGGATCCAAATTCAGTGTTTGTCCGGTGAGGGCAAGGTGGATACCTCCATCGCGCTTGCGACTGAGACACTCAATAACTACCCAGTTCTAGCTCATTGGGGGCGCTTTATGGTGCAAGGGCAGCGAGGGTATAACACACGGTCCAAGATTCAGGCCTTCTTGGCGAAATCTCACATTGAAGCAAAGCGCGGTACAGAGGCATATGAACTGATTCGTGAGGCAATTGCGCAGGCCACACGGAAGCAGGCTCTCTACTACGTCATCAAGGCAAACGCGCTGAATCTCTTGGGCCGTAACGATGACGAATTCTCCAGTATTAAGAGTGCTCTGAGCATCGACAGCAGCATTGACGAACTCGAGGTCTATCGCAATGATCCGAAGTTTTCTGAGTGGCTTAAGGCCATTGACCCGGAGTCTATGACCGTAGAGGGCGCGTGGACAATTCTCGGGGAAGCGGGAGAGAAACTCGAGCAGTACCAAGGCGTGCTGATGCCGGACGAAGACGAAGATGATGATGAGGATGAAGACCAGGATGATGAGGACGGTGACGAAGCGGTGGAACGATCGGCGTTTGATCCAGAGACAATGGATATTTGTCTAGATCACCCATGGGACATTTCCACTCTGCCCGAGGAGAATCCCGAGCTCACGGTCTTTGCCGAGCTAGCTGGAAAACTCGATATTCACAGCTATCGAGGGGAGTATTCCGCGGTAGTCGAATCCACGCTTACTGCCGCCGTAGAGACCGTTGATGGCAATTGGCTGGCTCGAATTCAGAGTATATTCCTGCCCGCATCACAGGTAACTCTAGACGACGAATCCATGTTGCTCGCATCCTGGCATACGACGGAAAGTCGGACGTCTCGTGTGTATTCGATTCACCAAGACGAAGCAGAGTTTTACCATCGCGCTGAATCCATCTCTGCCATGATTGCTGGCAGTCTGGAATTGGACGATGAAGACACCGAAACCACGATTTCAGAACACCAGAAAAACCAGTGGCTCAAAGCGGCTAGCGTTACCGAAGAACACGAGCCCTTTGAGAGCCATCTCGAACTCTTGACGCTAGAGCCAAGAACTCATTGGATCGTAAATCTCTTAGTCGGCAAGAACCCGGACATCGTCAGTGAAATCCACTTAGGAGAGGGAATCACGACGGCTGCGAGCAATGAGGATTGGGAGCGAGAAAGGGCACTCTTGGCCTGGCCACACTTGCAAGCCTATTGGCTATTCCACCACGCCGTTTTTGGCAATCATGAAGCCTTGTCCGAGGTGGTCGAGCATGCCAATCGCTCGTACCCTGCAGTCTCAGAACTCGCGATATTCGCCAAGCAGCTACTGGCAGGAGAGGAAATTGCAGAAGAGTTTTGGAATCCAGACCGAGTTTCTGAGTATCGACTGCAGGCCCTCAATGAGAGACCAGAACTTCTCAGTGAAAAAGCCAAAGCGCAGGTTCTAGAAGACAACAAAGCGGTATTTGAGGCGGATAACAAGATGACTCTCGCCTTGGAAAGCTTGCGCAAGGATTCGAAAAACGAAGGACTTGTCGGGTTCCTAGAAGGGCTAAAGAGCTTCGGAGGTAGGCTCGACGGTGTACAAGAGGCACTTGCGCAGAAGATGGACAAACCGATGGATTTCTACATGTCCATGAAAAAGGGCCGGGTTACTCCTTTTGAAGAGTTCTTTCGGCGTATGGATATTCTGCCGCAGCGTATTGAAGAAATTCCGGCACGTGAAGAACTACTACTCACCTTGTTTGAGGCGGCTTTTCAAAAAGGCGGACAGAGCCCGGACGATAACAGCAAGGTTATGGCGGGCACACTCTATGGTCTAGGAGTTCTCACAATCAAAGATGCAGCGGGGTTTGAGCCCTTTTTAAGCCGGGTGAAATCCATGCCCTTTTACCCCGATAAGTTCGGACAGTTCCGACGCCTGGAACTCGCAATGTTAGCTCACAAGTACTTGGCGGACTCGACTGAAGCCAAGAGCTTTTTGCGGCAAGAAGCAGCGCGCTATGCCGAGCAAGCCGAAGACTGGAAGTCGGACACCTTTGACTTCGCCGACAGAATGCTAACTGCTACCGGTGACGAAGAACAGCTGAAGAAACTAAATGAGAGACTCGGCGAGACGTCTTTCTCTGGTGCCAACTGGACGGAATCGGTTGCGATTGCCCAGCGTTTTCTCGACAATCCATCGCCATTGATGGCGAGCGGGCTAAAGGCGGCAGTGGAGAACGAACTTGGGCGCCATGACGATGGTGAGCGGGCCATTGTTGTACGAGCGTACGCCAAGTGTGCCGGACAAGAGGCGCGCCCGGTTCTACTCAATTGGCTGGATACAATTACTGATGTCCGAGAGAATTGTGAAAGAGCAGCATTATACTCTGGCCTCATTGAGACCGATATTGATACAGACCACTTGCCCGACACATTGCACAGTGCCCGCAAGCTTCTAGGAGAACTCACTTCGGGCAGTATGAAGCTAGGCGCTGCGGTCTCGCTGATGAAAACCATCTATGAGCACAAAATCCCCGGTTTTTCGTCCGAGGCAAAAGTCGTCAATGACAATGCCCAAAGCGAAGACTACGTCAGTGATGAACTGAAAGAGTGGTTCACTGAGCACGTTGCTGAGTTTGTCGAGTAGCTCCCCGCTGAAAATAGAACCACCTTTGCTGCTAGCATGGCAAAGGTGGCCGGGAGCGCTATTTGAGCACTATCAGGACGTATGCCGTTGCCAAGATAAGCTGGGCAATCGCAAACGGCGCTGCCTTTTTTACGAAGCCAATAAAGGTGAGTGGCAGCTTTGCGCGGTGGATGATGGCCACTGCTACAACGGTTGACGCGGATCCAATCGGAGTAAAGTTGCCCCCGAGGTTGGTACCAAAGATCGTCGCCCACCACTGAAAGTCTGGGGTCCCCTCTATACCCTTGAGAATATTTCCCATGACGGCTGCAAGCGGGACATTGTCCGTAACAGCGCTGGCGATCGAGGAACTCCAGAGCAGAGATGCACCGGCCAAAGAGTCGGGCAAGGCCAATAGTTGGGCGATTCCGCCTCCGATTAAGTCGAGTACACCCGAGTACTTCATCGTATCAATTACAACAAAGAGGAAGGTGAAGAAGGCTAGGAGGTCCCAATCAACAGCAGAGTAGTTCTTATCGACTTCATGCTTGTAGCGAATCAGAGCAATGAGGGCAAAGCTCACTGCGACGTAGCCCATGCCCAAAGGCCCTACAAAGGGGAGAACAGAGGTTGTGGCAATTACTAAGATAAACACGGCTAAGAGTGCCCAGGAGAAATTGAAGAAGGCGTTGCTCTCGATTCCATCCGTCTCGTCAAAGCTTGCGACAAGTTCTGCCGCCTTCTGCTTTTCTTCGTCCGTTTTTAGTGGGGTAATTTTGAAAAGCTTGACCGCCATATAGATGGTCATGGCAGTGGCGATAACCACATAGGGGCCGGCCTTGGCGAAAAATGACACATAGCCAATCTCGGCCATGTTGCCCAAAATGATGTTGGGCACGGAACTAATAAGGGTTAGCAGCCCGCCAACGTTGGTTAAGAGCCCTTCAGTGAGAAGAAACCCAAGTAAGAGTTCTTTGCGATCTAGCTTCTCCAAGCTAACCATCGTCAACGAACCGACGATCATCATCGCCGCAACATTGTTGAGAACTGCGGAGAAGAGTACGGTAATGAGCGAGTAGTAGATTAATAGCTTGAGAGGATCACCTAGGCTCTTCTTGGTCAGCAAGATTGCAGTCCAAGTAAAGATGCCAGAGCGCGAAACCACATCGATGAAAAGCCCAGAGCCCAAAATGATGGCAATGACTTCCCACTCGATGCCCGGAATATAGACCGGCATGTGAACTTCACCGATGATAGAATGGTCTTTGCTCAGGAGAGCATGACTGTCCGGCATGATGTCGAAAGCGGAGGCCAAGAAAAGAGCGATTACGGCGTAGAGGCCGACGATCATCGACTTCTTCGCGTGAATTTTCTCTTCCAGCGCTAGGGTGATCACCATGGCTACGAGTAGCCCGGTAAAGATATAGGTAGTGAGTGGATCTGGAGTCGTCATAGTACTATCACAGGAGCAGTAGGGGGCGATCGCGGATTTCCACTGCAAGCGCGTAGGCGAGGGCATGCATGGCACTCTGTCCGGCATCCTTGGTGTTCATAACGAGTAAGTCGACATCTTTTTCGACTACGAGTTTTTTGTAATAGGTGACCGGATCACCGAGCACAACTACTGGCTCAACTTTTTCACGGTCTCCATCATTGGCGAGTACCTCAGCAGTGGATTGAATATAGTCCAAAGGAATCTGCAGTAGCTTCTCGGGAAGCTTGGTCTCAATTATATCGTGGTCAACCCCCGGGATTTTGGACAAGATATCGATGTAATGGGTGAGCGCCGTCTCGTCTTCGACGTGAGTCAAATACAAGGTTCCCTCCAGCGTACATAGGTGCGCAGCCCAGTTCACCAGGCGATCATCACCGGTGAGGTGATCGGTAACGACCATGACCTGTTCGGTAGAACTTGGAAGACAGAGTTTCTTGTTGTCCGGCCGAGGCAAGAGCAGTACTGGAACGTCCGTTGCCTGCGTCAATGTATCGACGGTTGAACCCAGGCTATAGGGTAGCTTTGAGCCTTGTCCCAAAATATGACGATAGCAAACCACGATACTCGGAGGATTTCGCCGGACACGATCTAGCACCTCCGCAACCTCTTTGAAGTCACCAGAGTTCATCGTAGACCACTCGATTTCGGTGTTGTTGTGTGTTTTGCTAAGAAAAACACGTACCTGATCGAGCATCACCTGCGTTTCTGCTTCATCTACATCGGTAACGAGAAGTGCGCTCTCGATAATGGGCGCCTCGTGGTGAAACTGCGTCTTTACGGCGCTGCGAAAAACAGATTCAAAGTCGTCTAGTTTCAATTGGTTCTCGTTTCGTAGTAAGCAGCGATGCCGTGAGAGTAAACGCTTGTACAGCCAGCGTAAGGTATCTGGGCATTAATTTCGTGCGCTACGAACCAAGGGCTTGCAATTAGGTCTTGGGCATCCAGCCCATTTGCCACGAGATACCAATACCCTGGCGTAAAACACCAGAAATGAGCGGCTCAGCCGCGTAAAGTAAACGCCGGAGTGCGTTAGGTCTTGGCCATCCAACTCATTTGCCACGAAGCACGGATACCCTGGTGTAAAACACCAGAAATGAGCGGCTCAGCCGCGTAAAGTAAACGCCGGAGTGCGTTAGGTCTTGGCCATCCAACTCATTTGCCACGAGATACCAATACCCTGGTGTAAAGCACCAGAAATGAGCGGCTCAGCCGCGTAAAGTAAACGCCGGAGTGCGTTAGGTCTTGGCAAGACCTAATGCACTCCCCAGGACTGGACTATCGCGTCGGGGTCAATGCCCATGGAGCGTAAACTCTGCTCCCACAACTCATCTGAAGGCAACTCAAAAAGTGCTTGTATGTCCACGTCTGCATGCAGCCACGAGCCTTGCGCCATCTCTTGCGCAAGCTGTCCGCCCTCCCATCCCGAGTAGCCCAAGATGACGCGACTTTGCGCCGGTGGAGTGTCGGCTAAGATTTCTAAGTTTTGTGTCGATGTCGACAAATAGAGCCCATCACAGATCTCAACATTGCCAGTCGTGTCCATCGCCTCGTCAAGAGACGGGACTGCCAGGGGCAATCCTTCACAGCCTGTGTGCAAGACCCAGCAAGAACCGGGCATCACCGGGCCACCCGCCCAAACCGAGGTATCGGCAGCGCCATTCCAGGGAATATCGACGCTAGAAAGTAGCTCTGCCACTAGCAGCTGGCTCTCTTGATTCACCACAACGCCAAAGGAACCTTCATCGTTGTGTTCCAACATGAGCACAACCGCCCTGGTAAAGTTCGGATCACGCAACTGGGGCATCGCAATGAGCAGTCCAGGAGCGACATTCATGGCTTTAGTGGATTTCATTTTGCCTGCATCACAGTTTTCACTGGTTCAAAGGCTAGATGTCCCCAGCAGAAGTCTTAACGGTTTCTAGCTCGGCCTTTTGCCCCATGGCTGCGTTACTCAACATTGGGAATACCCCGGTATTCCTGCTGTTTCGCGTCTTGCCCTGAACCAAAATCCCTTCCCCATAAACGATCATTACCTATGCTGATGACAGCTAGTGTTTCAGAGCGCGTCGCCGCTGTCTGCTGACTCAGAGGATTTTTGTTCCCCCTTCTCACTCACTTCTGCATCTTCGGCGGCCGCCTTGGCTTCATCTACCTTTTGCGCTTCCGCTTTTTTTTTCGCGGCTTTGGCAGCTTTTTCTTTGGCTTCTTCTTCTGCGCTTTTCGCCTCCTCTAGACCCATCTTTTTGCTCACTTTTTTGAAAAGTGCAGAGCCAAGCGCCATGGCAAAGCCAGAAGCCACCGATTTTACGAAGAAACGCATACGTCTTAGTATATCGAGAAAACACGCAAATGCCATCAATGCTTGTCTATCTCAGCAAGTTGATATATGTCGGGGCCATGGCAATGGGCTCTTTAACCAGGTATCGACGTCTGATCATGGGAATCGGACTCGTGATATTTCTAGGCGGCGCTGTCGCTCGATGGCACCGAAACCGGAACCTCGGTGTTGTGGCTACCACCCCTGCTGTGGGGGCAAAAAAGGGCCAGTCATGGGAGCAAGAGTGTTTGACCTACGCCTGTAAAGTGCTCTCTGTGCCCGATGGTGAATGCGAGTCGATGTGCAAGCAAGCGACCGAGGCCGGCACACCACGTACTCTGGCAGAGCGAATGGCCTTTGCCTGCGATAAATACTGTACCGCAGAAGGTGCTGGCGAGGCCAATTGCCGAAGCTCCTGCTTGGTTCGCGAAGCCAAAAGCAGCGCTACGTCGAGATAAGGCCCTGCTCATAAATAGCGCTCAGTTTTCACTGCAGAATAGGTAATTTTTTCGCTTGTTCTTTGAAGTGTGAAGGGCATTATCGGGCCCATGTCTTACATTGTTGCAGCGCTCTATCACTTCGCCGATTTACCCGAGTACAAATCACTCTTGGAAAAGGTTGAGGCTGAGTGCAAGCTACACAATATCCAAGGCACCCTGTTACTCGCGTCCGAAGGCATCAATGGCACGATTGCGGGAAGCCGGACAAACATCGACGCAATACTAAAGTTCTTACGACAAATCCCGGGACTTGAATCCCTAGATCACAAAGAGTCACACAGCGAAGGAGCGCCTTTCTTTCGGATGAAGGTGAAACCTCGAAAAGAAATCGTTACGATGGGAGTTGATAAGGTTCGCCCACTGGACAGGGTAGGCACCTACGTCGAGCCTGAAGACTGGAATGAACTCATTTCCCAGGAGGATGTGGTCTTAATTGATACCCGGAACGACTTTGAATATCGCGTCGGACGATTCCAAAATTCCATTGATCCGGACACCGTGTCCTTTACGGAGTTTCCTGGCTACGTTGAGAAGAACCTTTCTCCAGTGAAAAACAAACGGGTTGCGATGTATTGTACTGGTGGAATCCGATGCGAAAAGGCGACATCCCACTTGCTCGACCAAGGCTACGAGGAAGTGTATCACCTCAAAGGTGGCATTTTGAAGTACCTTGAGAAAATCCCCCAGGCCGAAAGTATGTGGGAGGGTGAGTGCTTTGTCTTTGATCGTCGGGTGAGCATCGGACACGGTCTCGAACTCGGAACATTTCAGTTATGCCACGGATGTCAAAGTCCGCTTTCCGAAGAGCAGCGTGAACATGAGCAATACACCTTCGGAATAGCCTGCGAATATTGTGCGGACACGGTGAGCGCAGAGCGGCGGAAAGGCCTAGAGATGCGCCTCGCCCAAATGCGCCTAGCAGAGTCCCGTGGAGAAGACCATCTCGGCATGGGCCAAGAGCAAATGCGCGCACGCAGGAAATCCAAGGCGGACGCCAAAGACGAAGAACGTGTACGCCAAGGTCATCCGGTTCGCTAGCAGTGTCATCACTGCTAACGCAGAGGGGTGTTTCGCATCACTTCTGCGAAGGTTTCAAATACCCTTGTTAGTCGACTATTTCGTGAAAATAGCAGTCGAAAGTGATCACTCAAGAGTTTTTTGTCCGAGAAAATGGTCTGTAGGCGTCCGCGTTCAATGTCCCTCTGGATGAAGTAGCTCGGCAACACAGCGACCCCTTGTCCCCGCAAGACCAAGTCGCGAATGGCTCCGATAGTTCCCATAGAGCGCACCGAATCAAATTGCATATGTGCACGTTCTTTGTCCGCATCTAACCAGTAGGTGGCCAAGGGCAAGTTAGTATCGGCATCAATGAGGGTTTGGTTGAGTAGCGATTCGATGCAATCAATGTCCGCGCTCTTCACTAGCTCGTCGGACGCAACCATCTGATAGAACTCCTCGTGCAATATCTCGAAAGAGAAACGCCTATCTGCAAGTCGGGTCGAACTCACCGCGGCGTCGATCTCCCCTTTGCGAACAAGGCGCAGTAACTCTTCACCATCTCCAAAACGCAAGTGCACCACCGCTCCCGGCACCGCCTTTTCTAGTTGTGAAATCATCGGTGTTAGCCAGGAGAGTCCCAGCTCATGCCGAGTTCCAATTGTAATATGCCGTTCGACAACAATATTGTCGTCGTGAACGAGAGGGACAAGGTCTGCGATATTTTCCAGTATCTCGCGAGTGGGCGGTACGAGACGTCTACCGGCGTCACTGAGTTCGACTTTTCGCGTTGTCCGGATAAAGAGGGGAATGCCGAAATGCTCTTCCAGTTGTCGAATTCGCTGGCCGAAGGCGGCTGCAGACA
This sequence comes from Kofleriaceae bacterium, assembly GCA_016763395.1. Lineage (GTDB taxonomy): Bacteria > Myxococcota_A > Polyangia > Haliangiales > Haliangiaceae > NORP324. The sequence goes on along the minus strand of JAESTW010000917.1, from coordinate 4,087 downwards.
AATGTACTTCGCTAGCGGCACTGCGAAAATTGAGTGTGCCCGCAGCGGCAACAAAACACTCTAGAGCCTCAATCGGCGGGTAGGATTGCATGGCTGTACAATACAGCCTGTAGCCAAATGTATTGAAATTGGTTGGCTGTACTGACCTTGTAGCGTAATTCCTGTCACGTAGGCCCAATACGAGTCCAATCGGGCGAAAAAACAGACACATAAACATACATATACGACATTTAGGCTTGACAAGTCGAAGACGTTACCCCTCTGGTATGGATCGTCACCCCCAGAGCTATCTTGAATTGGACAGCTCTTGGGGTAGTGTTTCGATCACATACCGTACAGTGTGAGTTGCAATCGAATTGTAAGTTGATTCCTATATCGACGGAATTGTTCGCAAATTGCGCCCACTGCATATCAAGTTGTGGAGCGGACGACCGAAACACAGTGTTGGTGGGAAGCTTTCAGAAAGCGAAGGATTGATGGGCAAACGCGCGATAAAATACACCGTTGCACTTACTGGATTGGTTTTAGCGACCGTCAACTTCTATCCTGGTGCTGAGAATGCCCCAGAAGTTGTCGCAGCTGGTGTTGTCGATGACGGATGCCCTGAAAGTTCCCAGTCACAGACCCACAGTGCCACACAGCTTCAGGAGTTTGCACAAAGTGGTGCGTCAGGAGTTTCGTTTAACGAGGGTTCAGCCGGGATTGAGCTGCGAAAAGAGGCAGGGTTATTTAAGGCTACCAATTTTTCTGTGAACTCCAAAGTTGTTGGCATTTGCGCAGCAGATTTCGACGAAGATGGGTGGACTGACTTTATCGGTGCCAGTGACGGCGCTCGCGATTTAGCCTTCTACCGCAATGTTACCTTTCGCAACCAAGAAGCCCCGAATCTACCGAGGTGGGATGACCCAGATTACCGGACAACCCCACTTTTCGAGGCTCCCTACTACATGGAGCAGAACTGTGGCGGCCGAAACGGACACTCAGGTCCGCAAGTGTGTACAAACGGTGGTGGTGGTCTGACAATCGCATGCGCAGACTTTAACAATGACGGACACCAGGATTTCTTCTACGCGCGTTCGACTTATATCTCGACGAACTCGGTGTACAACTCTCTTACAAACCGGGCCGATGTTTTTCTAGGAAGAGGTGACGGTACCTTTGAGCGCAGGTATCAGGCGATTTCACCTCTGAGTTCGCTCAACTACCTCTCCTGGTCGACCGACTCAACTCCCTACGACGTAAACGGAGACAGTTTCTCCGACCTGGTCATCGGCCACTCGCTCTCAAACCAGGAGTCTGCAGTGGATGTGTTTACCAGCAATGGAGACGCGAGTCGTCCAACATTTACGAGGTCCCAGCGACTGGTTGGCGGACAATCATTGGGCATGCGGGGAGCACTGGCTTCGACCTTCAAAGACTTCAACGGAGATGGCCTGCCCGATCTCGTCGTGTCCGGGCCCACAGAAGCAAGGATCTGGATTTACGATGGTCTACCTGGCGGTGGGGTGAGTCAGACTCGCAGGGACATTACAAGCTCATTTCGAGGCGGTGCAACTACGATTGTATCTGGTGACTTCTCGTTGGACGGGAAACCCGACATACTTGTTGCATCGGACAACTGGAATTATCGCTACAATTCCATTGGTGGCTATTCTTCGTATTGGAAGAACGATGGAACGTCTCAGCCATTCTCGGGCGGTGTAACACAGGAAACATCGACTCGTTACAACCCCTATTACGATTTTGATGTCGGTGTTGTACTCGACTACGATCACGATCCGGACAGGACACCGGACGTAATTATTGCCGACGGAAACCATGCCGCTGGATACTTGGTGTTGGCAAACCGAACCGTTGCGCAATACGCAGAATGTGGTGAAATCTCCTCTGGTGCCCTAGAATTGGGTGATTTGGAAGATGAGGAAATGGTTGTTACTGGCGCCAAATTGACCCCAGTCGTCGATTTACCTTCTGGCACCTCTGTAACATTCTTCATGTCCAACGAGGAGCCCGCCAATTGGTATGAAGCTGCGCCTTGTGTCGATGATGCGTCTTCGTATTGTGTGTCGTTTCCCAAGCCCGTTGGCCGGACGGTACGTTGGAAGGCCGAGATTTGTTCAAACCAATGGAAAACAACAACACCGACAATTCGCAGCGTTGAGATAGGCTTTGACTATACTGTTGCCAAAGAGCACTTCCGCGCCGGCGTGGTAGTGGATGACGGCGTGGTGTACGTTGGTAGTTTTCAGCAACCTGGTGGAAACGGACATTTTTACGCTCTCAATGCCGGACTAACTGAAACCTATTGGGACTTTGCGACCACATACAATGCGTTGCGATACAGTAAGACATTTACTTCCGATATCAGCGGAACAACTCTGCTTGATTTTGATAGACACAATGCGCGCGATCCACTGGTGCAAGAGGTTCTCGGTGTAGTGAGCCGCGAGCAAGCTGAGGATGTTCTCCGTTGGCAGGCAGGAAAACGATTTGGAGTCGACGGCGAAGCCCGACTAGGTGCTATCGAGAGTTCCACTCCAGCGATAGTAGGACCGCCATCTAGGCCGAGTTGGTATCCAAGAGCGGACAAAGACATGCGGGAAAAAGTAGATAGCTTTATCTCCGATCATTCCGATCGCAAGAAGTTGGCACTATTCGGATCGAGAGATGGAGCAATTCACGCGGTGCGTACCAATCCAACCGATATCGCTTCGTCCGAGAATGGCACTGAGGCCTGGGCATTTGTTCCGTCAAAAATAGCGAGCCGCATGTTGGCTGATTTTACGAACGATACCGCCAACTCCTTTCCCGATGGCTCTCCCACGGTGGCAGATGTTGTTATGTCCGATGGAGAAATGCACACCGTCGCAATTGTTACTGGCGGTAACGGCAGCCGAAGTGTAGTTGCCCTAGATATTACTGCGACAATTCTCGACAGCGGGAGAGTTGTCGGACCCAAGCCACTCTGGGATATTGTTCCAAGTGGTGCTGAGGCTGGACAAACAATGTCGAAACCGGTGATTGCCCGAGTCCTAGTTGACGGTGCCGAAAAGTTCTATGTCGTTATCGCGACCGGACGGGCGTCCGAAGATCCGACCAATCGGGCAAAGGGGCGTGATGTGTTTGCTGTCGACATCAGTACAGGTGAAACAATGTGGAAGTTTCAAAGTGAGTGCTCTGTCACAAGCGATGTCGCTATCTTTGAGACCGACGATGAACTTGAAGAGCAAGCATCTGAGTTGGACGGTTATATAGACCGAGCTGTCTGGGCGGATGCTTGTGGCAATGTATACAAGGTGAACCCAGCTCAGGATTTGGGTGGGGGCTATATGGAGTCTGAGTATGGTTCATGGTCCACAGGCCACTATGATCCCAGTGGCAATGAAGTGAAGGCGATTTTCACGACACCTCGAAATTCTTGCTACTCGGCTGGAAGTTCGCTGGAGCGTGGAATCTTTGGAACGATTGGCGTGCGTACAGACCAGACAGGTCGAGTAACCCTATTCTTTGGAACTGGCGGCAGCGAGGATATCGATCCATCCAAGTACAATCTTTTCTACGCAATTTACGCTGACACTGGGGGAGTACGGGGTTGTGAGAATGGAATGAGCGGCGGAGATTGGAGCCAAGGCATGAAAATTGGCGTTTGCACAGCCGGTTCTTGTGAAAAGTTCTATGGAGGCGTCGTGGTTTCAAGCGAGCAGGTAATCATCACACAGTCAACCGACCCTCCTGTCGGCACTGGTACATGCGAATTTGGCAGCTCAAAAGTCATTGGCTTCAACCTTTCAACCTTGGAAGAAGAGTTTTCAGCGACCACCAGTAGCGCGACTGTGTCCTCTCTATATGGGGATGGTGGGGCCATCTATTTTGCGACCCTTGCAGGGGACATTGTTCGATTGGGAACACCTCGCGCAGAGAATGCCGGCGATGATTCCGTGAGTGGTGCTGGCAACGGAACTGCCGACAGTAACTCTCATGATTCATCCACCTCTGATGACGGCGCGCTCAGGGTATTGGGCTGGAAAGAACTGCACTAGCAATAAATCGTCACCGCCTATATAGGTGGGTGACAACCGAGATCTAC
>JAESTW010000916.1 GCA_016763395.1 Kofleriaceae bacterium | reverse complement strand
TTCGATTTCCGCTCGGGATCCTGCCCTTCGTTCTTCTTTTTTGTCGAATGGGGGAATATCGGAAGCTATATACAGGTAGCGAAGGTAGTAGGTTCTTTTCCACTAGCCGAGCTTCCGCTACCTAACGCAAATCACCATTGTGCTGCAGGTCAACTGTTAGTTCGCCGTAGCTAGTTTGAAAGTACAAAGTCGCCCGCAAGCTATAGGAGCGAACACCGGACGCAAGCTGGCTGGCAACCTGTACCGCGTTCAGAGCGCTGATGGTTAGGCTAGTGGTGACCGGTAGACTGGCTTTGGCTGGAATGTTCTCGCTGAGTTCAATCTTGCCTTGTACGGCCTGTGCGCTGCCAACAGAAAGTGTCCAATCAATGCGGTGTAGGGGCATTCCGAAGGCATTGGGATTGTAGACATTTAGTCCGAGTTGCCCTCGCACTCCACTGAAACCGGCAGACGATAGCGAGACATGAGTCACCTCGGCGCTTGGCTTCTCGGCCACTGCCGATAGGAGCCCACAGCTAGCTAGAGCCATGATTGTGGCGAAAAGAACAACGATTTTGGTTTTGGAACAACGCATACTCAAGTACCCAGCAATGGTTGAGCCAAGCACGATTGGCCTCTCTCACGTAGCATGTGTGAACCGACGTTGGCAGTTATTACGACTGAGTGTGAAGTTTTTAGGACGGCAAAAATCATCTCTTGGTCTGTTCAACTGGTTTCGGTATTTCTATATTACGTGAAATGGAACGCCCACAGAATCCAGGTACCTTTCATCGAAGTCGTGTTTACCTAAATGCCAGCCAAGTCAAATCCGGTGAGGTTTACGATTGTGTACGGAGTTTCTTTACGCGTTTCGGAGAGCTCGTCGACCTACTCCCATACGAGCAAAGTGAAATCGATTTTAAGAAAAAAGGTTTACTTGCAGTTGCAGTCATAGACTCCGCGGATTGGATTTGCGTACTGGCATCCGCTCCCCGTAGTTCGGATTGGTCAAAGGAACTTGGGTTCTACTCTTTTCGCCATTTAAATGCCGATGTGTTTTGCTATTGGACGAGCACTCCAAAGCAAGATGCTGCGGAATCCTATCTTGTTACCAAGTCCGGTCCTGCAAAAGGGAAAAAAAGTGAATCGTGGAAAAAGGTGGTAGCGGCTGCGGAAAGCTATCCCCATCCATATCTTAAGATCGCAGATCTACCGCAAACCGAGCTTACTCCACCACCGGAGTTGTTTGTGGTCAAGCTAGACCTTCCTCGCTTTGAGCATGCACTTGAGTTTGGCGGATTTCGGAAGGCATAATGAGGGCGCTTGGTGGCCAGGCATTCAATCGAGTAGACGAGAATGTCCGGGCAATGATGTAGTTGGTCCCTGGATCAACTTTGGCGCGCTGTCCGGGTCACAGTCTCCTTCACTTCCGCTTGTCGGTACCAACAGGTTTCCGGCAACAAGTAAGCTCCGTTGAACGTGACGACGCGAGTCCCTCTCCTGGAGTTCATCATTCGCCCAGCCACTCCACAGTCTCAAAATCAATCTTTACCGTCAACGTGCATCCCGGACAGCGAACACCGGACGCTAGCTAGCTAGCGACCTGTACCGCGCTCAGAGTGCTGATGGTTAGGCCAGCATGGGAACCTTGGGCCCGGGAGTTCACAAGAACATTGAGAGCGAGTAAGCTGTCGTGTGGCCAATATTGCAATCTACTCCAGCACACTTCACGACAGTGGCGATCTAATCATCTACTTCAGTTTGGATGGGAAGCGGGTCATCGCTCAACTTGGTGTAGATGGTGACATCAAAATGTCACGCACAATTCCCTCACAGGGACTCGAACTATTTGCGTACTTGCCGAACAAGGGCAACGATCTGCTTTGTGCGTTTCACGCCTGCGACACCTATGTGATGACCTATCCATGGCAAGGACGTGGAAAGAAAACCCCATTGACTCCAACGCTTGGACCTGATGGCTTGGGCTCGGTAGTATTCGTACGCCATATTGATGGTTTTATCTACATCGCCCGCTGTAGGGGTGGTTTTGATAGGTTTGATGGCACATCAGTCGAGCGTATCCAAAAGGGACTTCGTCGTGTGCCGCAACCTAGTAGCTCGATCCTCTCGGATGTTGTTCAAGGCTGGGGCGGAGATCCGTGCACCCTGATGGAGAAGGGCGTATTCCGCTTTTCAGGTGGTGAATGGCAACACGTAGCGAAGGTTACTCGCGGTACCACGAGGGCCTTGGCATTCGATTCGACAACACAGCGGCTATGCCTTGTTGGCCAATCGATCTCCTTTATCTCAGAGGATGGACAAGAGGAACGCTTCGATATTGGGGATGCTGACTACTGGAAGGCGGTTGTACACCAGGGAACGCTTTTTGTTTCGAGCTACTCTGACAAGCTTCATTGGGTCGATGCTGATGGCAGTTGTGTGCCGATGAAACTCGATGACTGCTACATTCTAAATAACAATCCAGGTCTTCACAGTGCCTCAAATGGCCTTTGGATCGCGACAACCGAGTGCGTTTATTTTCTTCCGAACAAACATATTGAGAGCGCCAAGAAGGGCGACGCAAATGTGTTTCAACGGATATGGGATGGTAGTGGTTACTCACTCCCCACAGGTCGCTAGAGGCTCCAAAACAGAATTACCGGTAAGCGCTGCGTGCCTGGTGCATGCATTAACATTCAGTGCCTCACCCCGGCGGCTGGCTTGCTGGTGCCGACTTGGTAGCTTTGGTAGCTGGCTTCCCTGGATCAACCTTGGTAGCTGGCGGCGCGACCTTGGTAGCTGGTAGCTCTGCGCTGTCCGGGGTCGCCGTCTCCTCCTTCACTTCTGCGCTTGGTGTCGGCACGAGAGGCTTCTGCGTTGGTGGCGAGAGATCAATCCGAGGCACAACTGGAACAATCGTCGACTTCTCCTTGCCAACCAATTCCCGATAACACTTGGCAAAGCGTTCCATCGAACCTTCGACCTCTTTGTGATCTTCTTCAGAGCCTCGAGCTCGCTGATGATCTGTCCACCAAGTAAGATACGTCTCCTGTACTCCTTTGGCGCATTCTGCATCTTTGCACTCGCACACCTGGTCGGCAAAACCCGCAATTTTCTTTGCGGTTTTCGAAGTCCGACAGCCGGCTACAGCCGCGAGCAAGAAGCTAAGTAAAAGGAGAGAGAGCAGTCTAAGGGTCGGCATCAGTGCCCGGAATATAGGGCTGAGCTGGCCCCGATGCAATCGCCGACTTCTTTATTAGTGGCCTTTGGACTTGAGGTAGAGCTGCAGGCCGAAGAACAAAAAGATATCCACACCAAAGACGACGACATAGTCAATAAAGCCGATTTTCACTTCAAACTCAGGATCGTGCCGCTTTATACAGATGTAGAGAGCGCCCGCCATGCCCAGGAAAATCCACAAGATCTGGTGATAGGCGAAGGACAAGAACATGCATCCGCTCAGAATCGCAATCATCGACGCGAGAAGAGCAACCGACCACAACTCAGCAACCTTGGCCTCTGGGTGTCCTTTGAACCGTTTCAATGCTGTGATTGGAGTCTTCATCGAGGTCCACAGCAGCATGGAAAAGATGAAAATCCCCACAATGCCGAGTTCTGCGACAACGAGTACGTAGGTGTTGTGTGCGGTGAGGAAGTGATAATCGTTGAACTGGCCGTAGCCTACTCCCCAAATTGGAGACCCCCGGAACATGTCAAAGCCCGTCCGCCATGCTTCGTAGCGCTCGACACTGGACTCGTCTGCATCTCCCCGATCGCTGCCGCCTTTGGCCACAATCAGCAACAAAGGGATCATCAGGGGCCCCAAGACGGCGGCCAGTTTATTGCCGTACTTCCAATAGAGAAAGGCTACACACGCGGCCAAAAAACCGAGTTGTCCGGATCGACTTCCGGTCATTTTGACTGCCCAGCCAACTCCAATAATCCCGACAAAAGCCATGACAGCCCAAAATCGCCTCCGGCTTCGTATCCACAACGCCAAGAGCAGGGCGAGGCCGGACGAGAGAGCAATTGCTAGCTCGTTGGGATCTTGTAGAATACCGCGGTACCGGACACGGTTGCTGACCGAGTGGGTTCCGAGCACACCAACCTTCTCACAGTAGTAGTCCGCCCCCGGCTCGCTATCCTCATCGTAACAAGTCCAGGCTTTGACACAAAAACGGCCGTCCGGCACGCCAGCCTCAGCTGCGGCACTACCACCTCCCTTGGGCGCAACAACGCATTGCTGCGGTGATAGACCTTGATGGATCGCAATCCCTGTCAGGATTAACGCCAACGCTATCAACATCGAGGCGACCACTTCGAACATGCGAAAGGTCTGAATACTTTGTGCGATAAGCACAAAAATCCCCACAGTAATAAAGAGCTCGATCATCAACATCATGATCTGATCAGGCTTCATGATGGCAACGGAGAAGAGACTCCAGACAACGAATAGAACAGCCCAAGGTAGCCCTGGAATGGCGATCGCTTTGGTCACGCGCAAGCGCAAATCTACCGCGGCGCCAAAGAGCATCAGCCCAAAGAAGAGGTAGAGAAACGGGATTCCCTGCAGTTGTTCAATCGCTTCCTGCGGACGCAGATAGACGAAAAATAGGATTCCGAGAATTCCGGGAATTGCGAACATAAGGCAGGGAGCCGGGTTGAGGCCCAGACATGAGTCTACGTGGCCCCGAGCGTGTCCGTCGCGCGATTTTCAACCTTTTGCTATCAAAGCGCAGCAAAAATAGCAAACTCGAGACCGAGCGCCTATAGTTCCGAGGTGCGAACTCCAGCGAGACTGATCTCTCTTGTTGCCTTGATGGGCCTGTTTACGGCTTGTGGTCCCAAGATGCCCAACTACAACTACTCTAAAGAACCCAATCCCAAAGAATCGGAATACGTTATTGGCGTCTGTGACCAACTCAGCATCAACGTCTGGAAAAACGACCAACTCTCTACATCTGTGGTAGTTCGCCCGGACGGAACAGTGACGATGCCACTCGTTGGTGACCTCACAGCAAAAGATAAAACACCATCAGAATTGCGTAAAGAAATCGCAAAGCGTTTAGCTGAGTACGTCAAACTTGATAGCTCAGAAATCACTGTTGCAGTAGATCAAGCCAACAGCTACCAGTTTACTGTGAGTGGTGAGGTTACACGAGCTGGGATTGTCCGGTCCCCGTCATACATGACGGTGGCAGAAGCGATAGCGCAAGCGGGTGGTTTCACCACCTTTGCTGATCGTGACAATATTATTCTCTCGCGCCGCAACAAAAAGGGCAAGATTCGACGTATTCCAATTGTGTACAAGTTCATCGAAGATGGCTCACATCCAGAAATGAATCTAGTAATGATTTCTGGCGATTCTCTCCATGTTCCTTAGTCGCTAATCAATCGATTCCGCCGCACGTCGCTTCTGCCATTGCTTGATTGTTTCCATCGTTGCACTCGACGATGGAGTTATCCGGATCGACAAGGGCAAAGACCGTGACCTCGGTTCCATTGGGGAACATCGACAAGGTCACATCTCGGCTAACGCTCATCCCTGCCGGAATTGATGCGAAGATCTCATCGTGGAGTGGGCTCCCTCCCTGGCTAGGATCGCCTGCGAAATAGCGGACAAGAACATCGCTCGTATCTACCGAGCCATCATTGAATACCGTTGTCGGAATCGTCGGACAAACGGGTGTCTCAGAAGAGACTCCGAGCTCCACTCGCAAGTCGGGAAGTGCACCACCGCCGCTTGTCGCCGTGGTGACGCTATTGTTTTCATCACACTCTCGCTCCACACCGTTGGGCGGGTTGAAACTCGGATCATCAATGATTGTCACGATCCGATCAGGCACGGCGTTCTGTGCATTGTTCGTAATATCGTATTGTACGGTTACGAAGATCACTCCACCTGGGTCCAAGCTGGCGGGCAATACAAAGGTTAGTGGAGTCATCATCATGTCCGAATACAGGGGCTCGTTGACTCCCGCCGACGTCCACTCCCCATACAGTCCCAATACCGCATTGGCTCCCCCGCGAAGGTCGCCGATATTTTCGACCTGAACAATAATGTCAATCGTGTCGGTGAGCGCGCCGCAAGCGCCACCTGCTGAGGAAATTTGTACACCGGCAATCACAAGGTCCGGCGCAATGCCTAAATTGCGGGGATTGGAGCGGAAGGAATTGTATGTCCGGCCGTTGGTCGCGAGCCAATGCTCTGGTGGAAATAGAGGCGGCATTCCGTCTTCGGTAATATTGGTAACGCTGTACGCGTGTTGATTCCAGATTCGTCTAGCCGAGACCCAGAAATCATTTTGGTCACCCCATACTTCGATCCCATTGTTGTATTCCGAATCGAGGTTTTCACTACAAAACCCTGATTCATTTGATGTTGCGAAAACGATTTCAGCGTTGCCGTCGTTGTCGACGTCTGCAACCACTGGGTATTCAATACGTGTCCGGCTCTCGGAGGGCTCACGCATGTATACAGTTCCGTTCAAGCCATCATAAATTCGAAAGCGACACTCATCGTTGTAAACAACTTCGGCAGCGCCATCTCCGTTGAAGTCAAATACGCTGGATCCGGTCACGCTGCTAGAATCATCCTCTGTCCGGCGCCTCCAACTGTTGTGCAGACAGATGCACTGCTGCGTTTGCTCATTGCACGCAAAGGTGTTGACGTCGCCACAGTCGGAATCCTGAAGACAAGCGACACCAGGTGGCGTACGCGCGACATTTGCAGACTCAGCGGAGAGCGAATCATCCGCGGGCGAAACTGTCCAGGCGTCACAGGCACCTGCGGTCGTTGGGGTTTGGAAGTCGATCAACAAGTAGTCATTGGAACTCGCAGTCCCGATTTCTGGAAATCCGTCGCCATCGAAGTCATCAATATTCGGAGGTCCTCCTCGAGTTCCTGGAATGTCCCGTTGATTGATAATTGCTCCAGTGGCGGTATTGATCACGTAGACATCGCCACCGGACACCAGGACAAGTTCTGGAACACCGTCCAGAGGGTTCGACGGTCCAGGGTCGGACATTGGGTCTGCCCCCCACACATCAGCAATAGAACAAAATCCGTCGCCAACGCCAGTTACGTTCCACAGTAAAGGTAAGTCGCCATTGCACCAGCTGGCTTCTTCGCCAACCTCAGCCCCCGTACAATCAGCCTGCACTACAGCACCTGTTGGACCGGACGGAAAGGTGTAGGCACTACCACCGGCAATGATCTCCAGGCGAGTGTCGCCCACAATGTTTGCAACACAAGACGCTGGCCCTTGTGAGTTGACTCCCGAGTCAGCATTTCCCTCCCACACATCGCCAAAGGTTAAACCACCTGCGCCATCATCAATCACCGCGAACACAGCCCGTCCGATGATGATTTCTGCGTTTCCGATATTGTCGAGGTTCGCGATTGAAGGAGCGGGATTGCTTCCCCTTAGGTTTCGAGTTGGGCTCAGAGCAATGAGGTCGCCGGTGTTGCTGTAGATTCTCACTGCATTGTTTTCAGTGATCGCGATAATTTCGGGAATCCCGTCATAGTTCAAATCACCCACAGCGAGAGAAGCAGTTGAGTCCAGATCGGCACTAGCACAGCTGCAATTCGCAGGCAGTGGGTCCCCTTCTTTCCAAACAACATTACCGCAGACTGCAAAATAGTCTGCTCCCTTGTCCAGGCCACCGCCGTGAATGGCTCGAATAACCCCGTTGTTGGTATAGTTCGTATTGCAGTAGGAGCTAAAGATAATCTCTGGAATATCTCGATCATCGATGATTCCGTCGAGGTTGTCATCGTCCAAGTTCGCGACCAGAATTTGTTGTGTAACTTGAGCGTGAGACGCGAAGGGCGTGATTGCTGAATCGGCATCTGGAGAGCCAGCCACTCCGCCCCAAGTGATTTCATTTACCGGAAGCGCATTGTCAAAGGGCTCAGGCGACAGGAAACAGGTCGCTGGTTCACCGGTGCCAACACACACTCGACCTTCGCAGCGGGTATCAGTCGGACAATCCCAGTCGTCCAGACAATCGCAAGTGGCATTGCCCATGCCATCGTCCACGCAGGTGCTGGTAGTGGTGCAGGTGTAAATCTGATCTTCACCACTTCCTGTGGGAGTGCATTCAAAGAGATTCTGCCCATCACATCGAGAGCTACCCTCTACGCAGACATCAACCTGACAAAAACTGCCATCGCAAAACTGTGTTCCCGGACATTGAATATCAGAAGTACAGGCAGTTGGAACGCACTCTGGTCCGCTACTACCTCCTTCACAATGTTGCTCTGGCGGGCAGGAAAGATCTTCGCAGCCGGGGGCAGCGTCAGCTACGATGACACCGGCATCGGACAAGGCGCCGTCTGGCACGAGATCGCCGCCATCGGCACCACCGCCGCCACTGGGGCTACTGCCACAGCTACTTAACAGTCCGAAAACCAAAAAAACTGCAACAAACGAACAACGGTTACCCACCGAGCTAGTCTATCACAGCTATCAAGTTCACAGGCGCCTGTACACGCTCGTTCTAATGTCTCCATGGGTACCTCGGACATACTTGTCCGAGTCCCTCCTACACATAAGCAGAGTTCGCTACAAGGTCACAGGAACAACGATTCCGCTGATGTCTCCGCCTTTGTAGTGCTCTTCGACACGGCGCATGTCTCCACGAGCCACGGCATATGCGATAGCAGCACTGGCTGCTTCCTTGGTTGAGTTGCTGCTCACCTGAGCATTGTTACCGGTCGTCGGATCAAAACCCGTGACATTGCTATTGCGATCGATACCGCCATGCCAACCCGTTCTGAGATGTCCAGCGCCGAGTGCATACACCCAGTTGCTGTTGCCGGGAGTTCCATCAGGCCAACCGGAGCGAACCAATGGATTCTTGGGCGTGTCACCGTGAATCGAAATGACTGTGGTGTCCGCCAGTTTAGAGCTACAAGATGGATCATCGAGAGAGGTTAGGTCATCCATAAAGGCGTCGAGAATCATGCCCAGAGACGTAACTGTCGAGCGCAGACTCGCCATGTTTGCAAATGCACCGTGCGGGTCGTCCTTCATTGCTGGCATTACCACCGAACTCGTCAGTCCCATCGCAAATGCCTTGGCAGTCACGATAAGAGTTCTTCCCAAATTCACCAGCTTCGTTGGAGTTGCTCCACCGAGTCCGTACCGAGCAAGATCTGCGTCTGAGGGCGCGAGAGCGTCCGCCAGATTGGTTCCCAAGAGCGCCGAAGCTTCCCGGCCCGTTGTTAGAGAACGTTTCGAAGTCGGTCGTCCAGCCATCCGGCTAAGTGAAAGAAAGGCCTTGTAGTTGGCGTCGTAGAGTTCAGCATCGGCAGAATTCGCCAGAATTCCTCCGGCCCGAGATGCAGCACTATTAAAGAGTCCGACAATTGCGTCGCCCGAACCAACACGAGCTACATTGGGTGCGCCGCTGGCGTTGCCAACCCCCACGTCGTCTACTGCAATCACAGGGACAAGAGTTGGATTGGTCGACTGCATCGATGCGCAGGCAGCAAAGAGAGATGTGTTGCCATCAATCGTTGAGCTAGAGGAAGGTGCGTTTGTATGCGTCTGATTGACACCGGACATAAACGCGCTGACTTGCCGTTTGCCGTTTAGATTCTTCCACGGCGCTTCAGGTCCAAGGGTCAGGGGCCTGTCCGTATTGGTGGCCATGGTCTGCTCACCCGGCGCGTGAAAGGCAAAGTTTGGGTTGTTTGCAGCCGCAATATCATTGTGAGGCCATAGGAGTTGAAACCAAGCAAATCCGCCAGTTCCGCCAATAATATGAACCGAGCGATTCGTCGGATGGCAAGCTGCGTCCGCCGCCAACGCGACTCCGGCATTTGTCTCCAACACATCGAAGACCTGCCAAGGCTTTAGTCCGAGAGCGGCTCCTGCCGCTACGCTCCACTTCACCAAGCTCCGGCGAGACATCATTTGTGCGTATTGTCGTGCTTTACTATTTTTGGACATTTGAATATTTCTACTCCCTTACTCGCAGGTGTGTGCGGCTGCAGCCAAGGCTGCGACTGCCAGTTCTCGTCCCACTTCGGGGCTACTGGCGCGGCTAATCATTAGGTTACACAATTCAAGGTGGGCACCGGTTGCCGGAACTCCGGTCAAACAAGCAATACCATCGAGCGTACACTGTCCGACTTCGTTGAACATCGCTGTACCAACGCCATCGATTGTGCAACTTGCCATATTGGGCATGGCTGCGATAATTTCTGGTGCTGCCTGTGCGAAAATATCAAAGAGGCGAGCGGCTGCGGCCGTCGTGAGATCTGTCGACTCGCGAGAGCGTACTTCCAACTTTGGCGCGCCCAGGGCAGATTCACCATTGCGCCACAAAAAACCAGCGCTGGCGTTGTTGTTGTTGTTCAAATCAACACCACGAGAAGCCAATAGTCGACCGACATTCTGATAGGTCATTTTCGGACAAGAGTGCATTCGCGATGAGAAACTCGCAGGTCCCTCTTCTGCCAGCCGCTCTAAGTAATCCCAAATTGCGGGACCACCGGGATGGTCGAATGTATTTTCTTCGCCGCCGGTTGTTCCGTCCGGTGGCGCAGGATTGTCTGTTGGTGGCGGCGGCGGTTCTTCTTCCATGAAGGTAGAGCCTTCGCACGCGCCGAGCGCGATTACTGCACTTGCCAAGAGGAATTTCTGTATTGCTTTCATGTTCTTCCTCCTCCTAGAAACGGGTGAAATCGTCACTTGTGAATACTCTGTAGAGTAGAGTTTTGAAGTCGTAGTTGTTGTTAATAAACTCAGCTTGCTCTGCAGCAAACACGTCCGGTGGCACTACAGAAAGGGTATCGACGATATCCCCTTTTCCCATCGCCCAGTTCCATGCTCGTGCAACTGCACATTCGGCAATTTTAGGGTCGGCAGCCATTGCTTGTCCGAGAGCGGGTAAATCAGCGGCATTTGCTCCTAGGCGCCAAGCAGTTGTCTCTCCTTCCGGCAACCAGTCGATCATTGCGGTCATCGGAGTGCCTTCGGTCGGCTTGGGAACTGCGATCTCAGCAGTAGCTTGTCCGTTCTCGTCAAAGAATCCCAAAAGCGGAGCTAGGTGATTCATCGTCGCATGGCAGTTTGCGCAAACCACACTGGAGTAGTCCAAAAAGTCAATGTCACCACCGTTAGCGGTTCCGGAAATACTGTCAAACTCCCAAGGAGCCGAATAGAGAGCTGTTGCCGTCAACGCAACCGGCTCTTCTGCTAACTCCGCCGGAAACGCGGTACATGCGAATGTCTCCTGTACCCATCTCGTTCGGCGAAATGCCATGTTCGACATGAAGTGAGCATGCATTCCCGGGTGGGTTAGAAGTCCAGCGTGAACAGCCACTCCGTTGTCGCAGTCGACAGGAGTAAAGGTGGTACCAGTATAGGTTGCGCAAGTTCCGCTCGTGGCGGTAAGTAACTCAAGGTAAGAACGATTCTCAACAACGAGCTGAGCAGCAAAGACTCCTGCACTGTCAAGCATCGGGCTTCCACCCATCTTGAAGCTGTTCTGCCAAAATGCAATCTGAGTTTGTGCAAAACGTGGGTCGGCTAGATAGTCACTCACTTTGCTGTTGTAAGCACTCTGTGGGTCACTGGCGGCGGCTACCGCTTTAATGTCCACCAGAGTTGGCAAGTCACCAGTCAAGCGAAGTGCAGCAATTCGAAGTGCAGCGGAGTAATCGATTTCTCGTTCCTCAAGCGCTTGCTCATAGGGATCGAGTTCTGCCTCTTCCTCTGCGTCCGGCGCCGCGACTCCTGCGTCGACAGTTGGAGTTAGGTCGCCAGTATTGGCTGGCGGATCCCCTGCGCAGGCCGTAAGACCTAGCAAGAGGACAAAAGCGCTACACCATGTTGTTGCTCTGTTCATCATTACCTCTGTTAGTTACCGGAAATTGCCGCTTGCTCAGCTGCAATCCATATCGTTAACGCGTCTCTGAACCCTAAGAATGTCGCGTTGTCGGGGAGTTTGAAGGAGTGTCCGAGGGAACTCTGTGGCTCTGCTGCCAAGAAAATGCTGCTGTTGATTGAGTCGAGTAAATTCACTCGGCTGAGTATTTGTCCGCATGCCGCTTCTTGCGCTGTCGGTGAAAGGTCGAGGAGTTGAGTCATGTCCGTTGCGTTGGTCGCTCCATTGTCCGAGCCTCCGTGGCACGATGTACAATATTGCGCCAGCATCGGCTGTGCGTTAGCGGTGAAGGAAGGGACATCTTCGCAGCCAGCAAGGATGACCTGTCCGGCATCTGCTTCTTCCGCGACCGTAAAGCGAATGCTAATGGGTGCGGATGACGAAGTGTTCACCAAGATAAGAGTTCCACCACCGACCGACTCGGAAGCAAGGGCCGCAGCGTATATGTCAACGTTACTAAAGCGATCCACTGGGTCTGGCGCTGGGCTATCGCCTTCCCAGGGTACAAAGGTGGGATGCACAATGTGAATCCCCTGAGAACCAGCATTCAGAGACATGCGACTCAGGTACATGCCGCTAGAGAGTGGTTCCATGCGAAATGTGATTGTTGCTCCTGGGAGTCCTACATCGGACAAGTCGATCGAATTCTCGCCTGAAACGGGAATTATTGGGTCTGTCTCAAGGGTGTCTTCAAGTTCAGGAGCTAAGTTTGACTCCTCTTGAACCCACGCCCTGACGATCTCTTTTTGATCGACTTGCCACGCAGGTCCGGCGTGAGCTCCTTTGGACAAGAGTGAAGACGCGCTGGGAACACGAAGGCTAATTAGGTTGGGCCACTCGAGAACCGTTTTGTACATGTCCGAGCCACCCATGAAGCCGCCACCCGTTCCACCTTCGCCATGACATGCAGCGCAATACCCTGTGAGTAATGGAACTACATTGTCTTCAAACTGCTGTCGGACAAGTCCTCTTTCATCCAATTCAACTGCAGCATCAGGTGCAGGCGGATTGACAAATTGAGGTGCATCGCCAACGCAGCCAGCAAGGCCACTAACCAAAGCTCCGACGATTACGACTGTCTTTGTAAGCTTGAACTCCATTGCACTAGTGGCTATTGCACTAGCCTTGCCAACTTTATGGGGGGCTGCCCCCACACACATACCCCTGTAATATAAGTAAGTTACGCGGATACGATGCAAAGCTATCAAGATCCCCTGGCCTGTCGTCCCCAGTACCAAGGGGTAGTTTCCAAGCTCCTTGCGGACAATAGCCCCAGTTGTACCTTTTGATACACCGATGCGGAAACAGCGGTGTTTACTGGCCCTGGCGAGTCAACATCACGATAGGAGTCTTGAAAATAATTTTCAGCTCCATCGTTATATAACTGCCAAAGCTTTCCAGTGAAGCCAGGTACGCCAAGTCGTAGAGCATCTTCAGTCGCATGTCGTCCGCCAGCGCGCCATCGGCTTCGTCAATGTCAAAGGGGTTTTGCAATGTCTTCGCCAGTTGCGCGAGTTCGCTATCCTCTTTTAAGGCGCCGGTGTATCGCAAGGAAATCTGAGCTAAGCCAGTAAGTCCGGGCTTCACATCTCGCATTCGCTCTTCAAAGAGAGGAATTGCGTGAGCCAAATTGGACAAGAGCTCGGGCCGCTCTGGACGAGGACCAACCAAACTCATTGCGCCTCGCAGTACATCCCAAAGTTGTGGAAGTTCGTCCAAACGGGACTTACGTAGAAAAGCACCTATCTTAGTGATGCGTGGTTCGTTCTTTTCCGCGAAAACTGCACCGGTGAACTTCTCAGCATCAACGCGCATTGTACGGAACTTGTGAATGCGGAATTCCACAAAATGAAATTTACGAATTCCATTTTCCATTGAGGTTCCAAGCAGACGCCCGGCCCGAATTTGAGAAAAGAAAACCGGTCCTGGCGAGTCTATGTAAATTGCCGCGGCAATAAACGGCATCAGTGGCAAGGTCAAAACCAAGCCAACCGAGCCCCCGACAAGATCAATCCCTCTTTTTGTGAGCCTAACCCCCCAGTGCATTGGCCAAACTCTACCACAGAGACATGAACCTCTGATACAGTTGGGGTAGTGGCAAAGTACCCCCCTATAACCCTTCGGGTTCCCGCTTCACTCTTATACCGCGACGTTGCTGTACGCAGCATCACTGCCGTGTGCCATCTGATCGGCGGCAAAGCAACCGACCGCTCTTCTGATTCCCTCGATTTGCAACGAACCTTTGACGGTGAATTTGTCTCCGCGTTCTCAGAGATTTTTAACAACATCGCCATTCATGCGTATGGTGGTAGCGATGAAGGCGAAATTAGTCTGACGATGACGCCGTCCTCTGACCAGTTGCTGGTCGAAATTACGGATACCGGATCGACTTTCGATATTGATAGTGTTCCACCACCACCTGTCGACGATTTACCCGAGGGCGGTATGGGCATTCACATCGCTCGCGCCTGTTTAGACGAACTTAAATACGAACCCGGACCTCCAAATGTCTGGCGACTAACCAAATCCTTCCCTAAAAACGAAGAGCAAGAAGAGTAATCAACGTGGCCCTTACATTTTCTACTTCTGAAGAATCCACAGATCTCGTGCTGACAATGGCTGGACAGCTCGACGCTCTCAGTGCGCCGGACATTCTCACCACCATCGACGGCCTGATCGAAAAAAAGCACATGATGATTGTCGTCGATATGGCCGACGTTGATCTGATCGACAGCTCTGGTGTGGCAGTCTTGGTTGCCCTCTACAAGCGCAGTCGTTCTATTGGCGGGAAAATGAAGGTTCGAGGTGCTAAAGATCAGCCCCTCGCTATTTTTAAGCTGATGAACATGAAAAAAGTCTTCCAGATCGCCTAGCGCGACGTGCGTGTTCTCGTAATTACGAACCTCTTCCCAAACTCGCTAGCGCCCCGTGGTGCGAGTTTTAATAGGCAACAATTTGCTGCCTTGGGAAAGCTCTGTCAGGTCGAAGTGCTGGCCACTGTGCCCTGGTATCCCGGACAGCGTTTGCTCGGGCGCTTTGCTACCCACAAAGTCGCGGGCGACGTGCCCAAACAAGAGGTTATCGACGGACTGACTGTCTATCACCCGCGCACATTGCACTTGCCGAAGATCGGCAGCTCAATCGCGACACCACTTTTTGCTGCCTCCTTGGCCCCGCTGGTTGCCCGGTATCGATCCAAGATTGATATCGTACTCGCCGCCTGGGCTCACCCGGACGGTTGTGCAGCGGTTCTCCTGGCCAAAATGCTCGGAGTTCCGGTGGTTGTCAAAGTACACGGCACAGATATTAATTCTGTTGCACAGCAGCCTGGTCCGAAGCGAGTCATGCGAGCCCTCTTGCCCAAAGCAGATGGCCTTGTCGCAGTAAGTTCGGCACTCGGGAAGAAGCTCGAAAACTTGGGCGTTGAGTCCAAACGCATCCACCTCATTATGAATGGAGTCGATGACAAGGTATTTCATGTCCGAGATCGCAAGCAAGCTAGAGAAGAGCTTGGACTGCCCCTAGACGCCAAGATCGCGCTCTATATCGGAAACATTATCGAGGCAAAAGGGATTGTCGACCTACATCGCGCCTTTCAATCGATCACTGATGCGAATCCCGACATGCACCTATATTGCGTTGGTGATGGCAATCAGCGAGCAGAACTCTCGGCCAACGCACCGTCGCGAATGACCTTCGTCGGTAGCCAGCCCTTTGAGAAGATTCCCCAGTGGTTGGCGGCATGCGATCTTTTGGTATTGCCAAGCTGGAATGAAGGTACGCCCAATGTTGTGCTCGAAGCATTGGCTTGCGGGCGCCGAGTGTTGGCGAGCGATGTCGGTGGGATCCCCGACCTATTGCGAGATCCCAAGCTAGGCGCGATGGTGGCCCCAAAAGCACACGCTGAACTGGCCAATCTGCTTCCCATACAATTGCGGCAACCCTACGACGCCAACGAAGTAGCAGCCCTGGGCTCCCGAGGTAATTGGCAGCAAAGCGCGAGCGAATTGCACGCCCTTCTGCATAGTTGTTTGGCCTAATTCACGCTAGAATTTCCGTCTTGGAGCAGAACGAAACATCGGAACTTCCCGAGTGGCTGCGCCCACAAGAGGAAGAGGTCGAGCCTGAAATCGATTGGCTAGTGGCTGAGGCTCGGAAAAATACCTTCCGAGTAGAGCTGCAACGGCTCAAGAGACGAGCAAAGAAGAAGCCCTTTTTACTCGTGTTCGTCACCTTGCTCTTGGTCATGCTGGTGCTCTTTAAGATGTCGCGCAAAGTCCACGTGTACCAAGCAACGATCATCATGCGGGCGACAGAGAGTCAGCTCATCGAGGAAGAGTCGCCCTTCGCCGGCGAGGGCCTCGCCAATTATCTCTTCACGATTGCGCTGAGTCGCGATCGACTTATGCCGATTATTGAAAAGTACAATCTGGTTCCCGAACGAGACACCTTTGGCGATCTCTACGCGGTCGACGAAATACGCGGCGCTCTCGATATTGAAACTGGCTCCAATGCCTTCGCCCGTGCCCGAGATGAGGGCGATCCACTGCGCACTGTAGGAATCTCTATCCACTACTTTGACAGAGATCCGGAGCTGGCGTTCGCCGTGGCCACAGATCTCTCCAGCGTGCTGATTGTTGCAGAACAAGAGCGGCGTACAGAGGCAGTTCTCAAACTTAAGAAAATTGCCGATACCACCGTAAAGGCGGTTGAGAGCCGATTGAGCGAGCTAAATAGCCGACTGGCCGAGGCCATGCTGTCGATTGACGAGCTAAAAGGCAAAAGCAATACCGGCAACCAAGTCGCTGCGGCGCAAATTGCCGTTCGGCGAATGAAGCAAAACATCACACAGCTTGGGCTAACGCTCATTGCAATGGTTGGCAATCAAGAAGAGGTTGCCTTAGCCGTTGCTGCTGAGAATGCTGAACTCGGTTTTCGAATTGATGTGATCGACGTTGAGAAGCCAGAGTACATTCCCCGAAAATCAAAAGTCATTTACGCGATGTTAGGCATATTTCTCTTCATCTGCCTCGTTCCTATCGTGGCAATTGGAATCAGTGCCATAGACTCAAAGCTTCATCATATCGATGACCTACTGAGACTCGATTTGCCCGTGGTAGGGCATATGCCAGGCTTTCCTGGCGACTCCAAGGGCTCGCTCAAGGAACGCAATCTGCGAACTAAAGATCGTGCATAATAATAGTAGGAAAATGGAAGTGCGATGGCACTGTCCGCCGATTCCAGGCGAAAGATACTGCATAATGAGGACACGATGAGCACTGCTCCCAAAACTACCCGCGATCAACTCAACTTGCTCGTCGATCTCGTTCGACGCACCAAGCGCCACCTCTGGCTTGTTGGCTTGCTCGCAGTCGTTGGCGGTGGATTGGCCACGATGTTGGCGATGAAGCAAACGCCTAAATACGATAGCGAGACTGTTCTCCTGTACCAAGAGAAAATTTCTCAAAGCGTATTGCAAGGGCGCGAAGTCGCCAGGAACAGTCGGACAATGAGCACACGCTTTAAGGAGATGCTGCTCTCCCGGACAAGCATGGGCATTATCGTAAAAGAGTTTGACCTCTATCCGGGAATCGTAGAGACAGATGGCACTGTAGCTGCTGCTGAAAAACTGCGACTCCTGGTCAATTTCACAACACGAGGCGCTGGTACATACAAGATATCCTTCCGGGGCAATAGCGCGGAAGAAGCGCAACAAATTACCGCTCGCCTGGCCAGCCTCTTGCTCGAACGAGATGAACGTGTCCGGCGCGACCAAGCAGAACAAACTCAAAAGTTCCTCCAAAATGAAGTAGTTCGGGCAGAAAACACGCTATTTGAGGCCGAGGGTGCCTTTGCTGGTTTTGTCTCTAGACATCCAGAGTTTGTCACCGATATCGCTGGCGGAGGAGCTGGCGGAGGTGTTGGTTCTGCCATCCGTGCCAAAGAAGCGAGCGATGCTGCTCTGAGCTCTAAACGCTCTTCCTCGGGCGGCTCTCGAATCGGAGCCCTGAAACGAGCTGCCAAACGCTTGCGCGATCGCATCGCCAATCCCAGCGCACCGATTGCACCTATCGCACGAAAAATTCGGAGAACCGATTCACCTGCGCTTCAGGAGGCGAGACGTGAGCTGTCCGATGCCAAGCGTGACTTGGCGGCCAAGACTGCCCGATTTACCCCGAAGCACCCGGACGTAAAAGCCGCACAAAATGGTGTTAACGAACTGACTCGCCGCTTGCGTAGAGTTGAAGCTGAAGACGCAAAGCGCCAGCCCCCGTCAACACTGACAGCCCCAGTGATCACGGCCTCCACAAGTGTGGCCGATCTGAAGGAAGAGCTTGCTCGTATTGACTCGGAGATCAGCCGGCTCAAGAACAAGAGTAAAGATTCAGAAGAACCCGTAATCGCAGAGAGTAGCATTGTCGATGACTTGGTGAAGCTTGAGACTGAACACGCCAAATTGCAAAGACGGGTAAGCGTAACCTCTCAACGACTCTCAAGCTTGGAAGCCAAAGCATTCACGGCGGAGATTACGGCCAGTGCAGAATTTGCGGAGGCTGCTCAGCTGGTCATTATTGAGAAGGCCTACTTGCCTGCCCGCCCCGCCGGCAAAGGAAAGAAAATTGTTGTCATGGCTGGAATTGTAGTCTTTGGACTACTGGGTGGAGTCATTGCATTGGGCTTGGCGCTCATTGACGATCGTATTTACAGACGCGCGGACATCGATGAGATGGGGATTGCTCCTGTTC
This sequence comes from Kofleriaceae bacterium, assembly GCA_016763395.1. Taxonomy (GTDB): domain Bacteria; phylum Myxococcota_A; class Polyangia; order Haliangiales; family Haliangiaceae; genus NORP324. The sequence goes on along the minus strand of JAESTW010000916.1, from coordinate 13 downwards.
TCGTCGTGATTCC
>JAESTW010000915.1 GCA_016763395.1 Kofleriaceae bacterium | reverse complement strand
TTAAGAAAATCAATCAGGGAGGGGATATTAAAGGGAGGGGATATTAGGAATCCGGGAGGGAAATCACGGGGAAATCAAACCAGGGGGGCTGCGAAAGATGCCATCGGCTATCGCTCGCTCTTGGGCTGCTTCTCGGGCTTGGCGATACGACGAGGAAGCGACGTAGTCACTCAGGCGTGTACTCACAGGTGCCATAAAGTCCTCTGCCTCCCATTCGAAGACACGCCCGTCGCTTCGGACAACCATGTTCCGATCAATCAAACCTGAGACAGCGGACAGGTCCCGAGTATCAAGTATCTCTGCAAGTGCGCGAAAGCGGCCTTCGATCGCTGGATCAAGAAAGACGCCCTGTTTCGCAGCAACGGCTGCGATGTGAAAACGTGAGGGATGCATGATAATGCCGTCGAGTCCGAGGCGAAGGCATGCCTGATAGAGCATCTCCATAAGCTCGCGAACCATACCGAGTCCGGGGTGTTTCTGTCCGGGAAGTCTGGGCCTAGACTCAGAAAAACTCCGAGTTGGATCTTGCAGCATGAGCCACTCGATTGAGAGCATGTCAAGAGGCTCATCTCCCTTCATGGTGGCGGGTAGGGGAACACTTCGACGGGTCACCAGCAGCTCGACCAAGAGGTGATATTCCTTCAGATCGACGCTGCCATAGACTGACATTCGTTGTCGATCTGGGTCGCTTGGGTCCACTTGAAAGCGGAGGTCCTGGAATCCGCGTTTTCTCAGTGCCTCAAGAAAGCCATAGCGCTCGAACGCCAGTTCAACACCGTGCACCGAGTAGTAGCCTAGAATTCGATTGGCCTTGGGCGTGCCCTCGAGCTCGCCCATCAGATCTGCTTCGCTAAGCTGAAAGTCATCGTTCTCGAACTGCAACTCGTACGAGTCGAGCCCGCTGGCGATGTGTCCGAATGCCTTGCGAATACCGCCTTTCGCGCGCGGCAGTCTGTTGGTACTTCCGGTCAGAGCCCAGTAGACCATACGTCCTGTGGACTTCCACGAGTCCTGAGAGTATCCCCCTGCGAGAGTCACTACCACCGACGCGTCTAACTCTGCCGCAACTTCCAATACAAATTTGTCCCGCTCAAAGACGCCTTGCTCACTGAGCGAAAAATCCCCAAGAGCGTCAGAGGCTAGGACATCAGTCCCCGCTACATAGTAGATAAGTCGAGGACGATGTGCTCGCAGAAGTGGTGAAAGCGTACGACGAAGTTCGGCCAAGTATTCGACATCACCAGTCTTGTCCGGCATCGCAATTGAGACATCGGCAACCGCCTCATGGTCACTCCAAACTGCGCCGTGCAGCGAGTAGGTCAGCACTGTGGCATCCTCGGCAAATGTGATACTATTGCCGTTACCTTGATGAAAGTCCAAGTCGACGATTGCGCAGGGACCGCGAAAACCATAGTTGCGAAGCGATAGAATGCTCGCTGCTATGTCGTTGTAGACACAGAAACCAGCGCCACGATCAGGCTCAGCATGATGAAATCCGCCGCCAAGATTGAAGGCGCGCCGTCCGGGACGTGCGAGCGCCCATCGACTCGCACGCAGAGTGCCGCCCGCAGCTCGCCGTTGCGACTTGAGCATCGCATCGACATCGACATCCTGAGGCTCCAATCCAAAGATTCGGGCGAGCTTGGCAGCCTCGGTCACGCTCTCTAGATACTCAAGGCTGTGGACCCTAAGAAGAGCTCGCAGAGAAATTGGTGCCCCTTTGCGAACATCTCGTCCCCAAAGGAGCCCGAGACCTTCGAGGGCGTGAACTACTTTGTGCCCGCGCTCCAAGTCGACATGTGGCAACCGAGCCGACTGTGCCAAGCCTGGGGCTGCATAGTCGGCGTGATACCAAATACCCACATCGCCGAGTAATCTCCACCGGGCGATGAGCCAACGCTCGACCTTGTCCTTGTTTCGCTTTTGAACCTTTATGGCAGCTGATACACTGCCAAGGCGTTGGGCGAAAACGTTCGCACTCTTCGAGAAAAGGGACATGAATATCGTTGGGATAGTGCTATGGAGTCTTGGCGGGCCGTGCAAATACCGAGTTGGCGATCGCTTTATTGGTCTCGAAGAGGGTGATCTTTAACACCAAATCGACCTGAGAACTTTTCGTGCTTCGCTGATGGGCCACGAGGATAGCACCGGCCTTTTTGTAGTCGGCATAACGTTCACTTGTCCGAATCCCCTGATCGCTGTAATCCATGCCGAGAAGCAACTTGGATTTCTCATCGACAAGCAGGATGACCTCGTCTCCTTTGGGGCCTTTAACCAAGATAGCAGCGATGGTTTTGTCCGCTAAAACCTCTTCCCCGAGGAATTTAATGACTGCGCCCTTTTCCAAGTGACGGAGCAATACAAGCTCGGTGTCCCGCCAAAGTTGACCGGAGAGAGCTGTCATCTCTACCGCTGTGAAATCGCGGAGGTTGTTGCCTCTTGGGCTTTGCTCTCGAGCCCAACCTTTTTTGCCATTGAGAACGGTAGCGACTCGGACAACCCCGCCGCTAATCTCCAGATCGAGCCGTAATTTTCCAGGTTTGGAATATTGTTTCTCTACGATCGCAGGCACTGCGCCTTGCGGTGATTTGAGCTGCGCATCACCTTTCCAGTGGTAGCCCTTCAGGTTGCGCAATCTCTTTTCGCCACCCTTCTTGGTCAAAGCCTCGTTGAGCAGCTTGATTGCTGCTGCCACTTTAGTCGGATCCGAGGATTGTTCTTGTGACTTGGCTCGAAGCTCGCGCTCCCAATTGGAGATTGCCTGTGTGTGCCCGATGACTTCGAAGGAGAGACCGGCGGCCTTGAGTTGAGGTCCAACGATTTTTGCGTCTCCGACAATTACCAATACTGAGTTCTTACTACCCAAGAGCCTTGCGGCGGCGGCCTTGGCCTGGGCCTGACTCACCTTATCGACATTGAGTGGGTATTGACTCACATAAGAAGCGTCCAAATCGTGTAAGTCGGCAGCCAAGAGGGCACTGGCAATACTCTCGGCATTGCCAAATCGCATCGCGTAGAGTCCGGCGATGTGGGTTTTGGCAGATGTCATCTCTTTGGCGGTCGGGCCTTCTTCGGCCATTCCCCGGACAACCTGTTGAATCAGCTTTATTGTCGCCAGGGTTTCTGCACTCCTGGTGAAGGTGGCGGAAACAAAGGCGCCGACTTCCGCGTTGCGGTCGAAGCGAGAAGAGGCAGTATACGCTTTGCCTTCGGCTGAACGGATGACCTTCATCAGGCGTGCGGAGAATTGTCCGCCGCCCAGTGCATGGTTGAAGGCGAGCGTGGCGTAGAAGTCTTTGTCACTGTGAGCGAGGCCCAGTTGTCCGAACCGAATGTGTGACTGAGTTTGTCCGGGTTTGTCGACGAGACGGATTTGCAAGCCTTTGAGCTTGGGCAGCGCTAACGGAGCGACCTTGGGGACCACTGCTTTACGCCATCGAGCGAAGCCGCGTTCAAGCTCGCCCCTAATGCGTTTTGCGTCGAAGTTTCCCGAGATCGCTAGAACAGCGTTGTTCGGGCGAATCCAGGTTTTGTGCCACGCTAACATGTCTTTGCGAGAGATTGCATCGATGGTTGATTCACTCATTACCCAACCGCGGACGTGGTCACTACCCCATAGTGCACTCTGAAAGTGAGCACTGGCGAGCTGGCTCGCGTCGTCGAGTCGGCCTCGGACAACAGCGTGCAAGTTGCGGCGAATCAGGTCGAGTTCACCTTTGGGAAAACTAGGATTTGCCAGAACGTCCGGGAGCAGGGTCATGCAGGTTTTGAGATCTTTTGAGAGCGACTTGCACGAGAAGAGAGTTGCTTCATAGCTAGCGCTAGCTTGCATGCTGCCGCCGACGTACTCGATGTCCTGTGCGAGGCGCGAGGCGTTGCGTGACTTGGTTCCCCGCGTCATGACCTGAGCGGTGAACTCTGCGAGTCCGACCTTTTCACGTGTCGCTTGTCGATTCCCGGCTTTGATAGCGACTTGCATGGTCGTGACCGGCAGGCTGCTGTCGTGCACTGCAATGACTTCGAGCCCGTTCCTGAGAGTAAATCGCAAGACCTCGGGCATGTCGAGCGCGCTTGGAGCAAGAGCGGCTGGCGCGGTGATCAGCTCTTTGCCCTGCCAAGGATCGACCTCGACCGGAGCGGTAGTTTTTGCAGGAGCGCTGGGCTTTGCCAGGTTGGCGGTTCCCGAGCCGGGCAGGGT
>JAESTW010000914.1 GCA_016763395.1 Kofleriaceae bacterium | reverse complement strand
GCGCAGATATCGCAATCGCGCAACCGTCGGTAATAACCGCGACATCGTGTCCGGCAGTACAGCTGTTGGCTGCATGATCTTGCGTCACCATACTCACAGCAAAGCTGCCCGGAGCGGTAAATTCTGCAACACCATCAGTGCTTGTGCCACCAGCAGCATTGACTGCGGTGCCAGCAAACTCGAGAGCATCTCGAAAGAAGGAAACCGATTCGCCTTCGGTATCGCCTTCGCCCGCATCATCAATTGTTGCGGTCCAAACCATTTGGATACCATCAGCGATATCGCCTGCAGTATCGTCGTCCGGCGTAATCGTCACGCCCATCTGTGGTTCAGTCAGCGTACAAGCGGGAACAATCGTATCCACGTGTACCGTATTGGTCGCGGAAGCCTCATTGATTCCACCACTCGTACACGTTGCCCGTATCGCTTGTCGGCCTTGCGCCAAGGTTGCTGTAAAGGTTGCAACGCCGTTTTCGTCTGCCGTTGCTGTGCCCACGGGGGCTTCACTGTTAGCGCCTGTATCTAAGACAAAGGCCTCAACGGTAAATCCAGGAGTCGTTTGGATTTGAAGGTTGGTCTGGAAGTTAGGGACCGCTCCATCACTATCGTTGGACGAGTTGAGAACCGGAATCGGCGCGTAGAAGTCGTTGTCGATTGGCATTTCCAGTATGGTCAACACACAATCAGCTTCTGTTCGAACCGCGACCTCGGAGACATCAGAGCCTGTGCCACAATCGGAGCTTCCGGTAGCGGACAATGTCACCGCGCCGCTCGGCAGGGTGACATTGGTGAAGGTAACGTTTCCGCTCCCGTCCGAGACTGCATCGAATTGCGATACCGCATTGTTCTCGTCGGTGACGGTTAGGACAAATGGATCACCTGAGTGAAAGTTCGAGCGCACAACCACATCGACCTGCGTTCCCGCATCAACGAGGTTGTTGTCGTCAGCACCGGAGATGTCATTGCCATCCGCCGGAGTCTGAATCACGACTACGAGTTCGGACGGGCAAATTGGCCCATCTCCACATCCGCTGAGCAAGGCAAGTGCCGAGCTCGCTAAAAATCCACTAATCCACTTTGTCTGTTTCAACATAATCCATGTCCCTTATTGTGCAGCTTCTTGATTTCCAAATTCAGTAACCACATTGGTTTCTCGGCTCTATGGCGCAGAGCTTAAGGCAGAACTCGCAATGCGTGCGAACGCTTGCCCGTAAATCCATTTTCTAATTCTTGATGTTGTCCATCTTTATCGACTCGATCCCATGTTGGAGGCATCTCCGTTTCAGTGCTCGGAATGAGACCTCGCTCACGCAATCCATCTCTCATAACTACAGCGTGTCGACACGCTTCGAGTGACGGTCCATCCATCTTGCCATGTTCGATCAACGCCATGGCATGACATCGGCTACAGTACGCGCGAACTTGACAGGTATTGCATTCAGAAAGTCGCGCCCACGTGAGATTTCTCACGTCTTCGAGATCTTCCGATCCATACCAAATCTCTTTGAAGCTCTGTTTGCGCAGGCTGCCCATCGAATTCGGTAAGGAAGCACACGGAAGTAATTCGCCATGTGGATCAATAAAGCATGCTTGTAATCCGGCCCGGCAAGGAGTTGTCGCAAGGCTCGGTGCCCTATCTTTGTCTAAACCGGCAAATCGTTCGTCCACGTTCTTGACCATGTCTACATTGTAGAATTGACGCAGAGACTCATCGCTCATTCGCAAGCGAACCGGGTCGGCGCCATCCGCCGCGTCACCACTTTTGAGTGTAGTGATCTTTGGATCTTGGCTGTACTGCGCGCCCAACTCCAGCGCCATGGCTTTGAGCTCGGCAAGCTCCCGGACATTAGACTCCATCACTGGCGCTTTGAGATGCACCATGACATCGCGCTCGAGCAGTCGCCGGGCAGCGCTCATGCTGCGCTCCCACGAGCCAACGTGCTGAGTGACCGCCTCGTGTACCTTGGGATTTGGCCCATACACCGAGATATCAACCTGCAGAGGCCGAATTGAGGCGAGAAAGTCTGCCCGTTTGTTGTGGATATGGTGTCCGGTACTCAGAAGCTTTATCGCAAAACCCAAGTTGTGGGCCTCTCGCAACAGCTCATCGGCGTCCCGGCGCATGAAGTATTCACCGCCCATAAGGGAGAGGAAGAGCACGCCTTCGTCGACGAGCTGATGGAAGATGTCGACGATTTCTGCTGTGGTGAGTTCGTCCACTCCCTCGTGATCTTGAAAGCAGTGCGTGCAATCGTAGTTGCAGCGCTCGGTAACTTGCATGGTCACTGTCGTCGGCGATCGAGTTTTGGACGCCCGTTGCGCCAGCATGTTTGCCGCACCAACTATTTTCATTTTGGAACTCATAGAATTAACACGCCAGGTCGAGAACTTGTCCGACCGAGGCGTCCTTTAGAAAATCGAGATCGTAACAAGGTACTTCTGAAACCAATTGCATCACCAACTCCAAGATCAGCTCACCGCTTTTGGGGTCTTGTGCGTAGCTAAGAATATGTCTGCACATTGCCGACATCGCCTGTGCGGGCCTTAGCTCCGTACGCCGGTTTTCATCGGCTTGCGAGAGAAAGTTGATACTGCTGAGTGTCTTTCTCTTGCCATGAGCAAGCCCTTTGCTGCCCAAAAAAGGCGATACGATAAGTTCCCATTTCTCTGGCCCACGCCTAAGAATAAGTAGTTCATCGCTGAGTTGCTCAACCGGCCAATAGTCTCGTAGCAAAGCAGCAATCGTCGACTTGCCTGCTCCACTAACTCCTGAGAAAACATGTGCGCCCTGGTCATCACCGATCGCCGATGAATGCAAAACCAAACCACCGTGCCTGAGCAAAGTGTACGAAGACAGAATGCGCAGAAGTGCCTCGAGCGCGACCTCTCTTGGAGCGACCACGAAGTCGGCTCTGAGCGGCTCACCATCAGCAAAATGAATCGTTCCCTCTGCGTCATAGCGTGAGAGTTTTACGCAATTGTCCGACACTGCCTCGACTTGAAACGCGGGAAAGTCAGCTGCTGCTTGTCGACCTTCGGCGAAATCTGCCTCGACTCGGACATGCAGTTCCATCGCAATCGCCAGCTCTGGCGCGGCGTCTTGATAGTGTCCGGCAACGCGCAACGCTTCGCCCTGCACATCGAGGAGCAGGCCGAGTCCGGCAATATCTATAGACTGTCTCATTCCTCGATTAAAATTCCCGAACTTGCATAGGCTTGCAAACACTCAGCAACATCCTCTTTGGCCAGCGAAAGCTCGACCTTGAAGAGCTCCACAAGCTTTGAAGCGCCTGAGTCAATGCTAACCCCCTCAGAGCTCTGTGCCAATCGCCAAAGCTCAGTCCCGGTTACGTTGAGTGTGTGCAACTTGTTGTCTTCTGCAGTCACGACAAAGGCCAAACCGTCGACAACACGGCCTGCACTCAGTGGATTTTTCCGATAGATATTCATCTGCTATATGGGCTTGGTACTCTAATTGGCCTACTTTGTTCAAGGAATGCGCAAAATTCCCGCTTTGCACTAGTAACAACCGTGCTTGCCGCGTAGGTTTTGGTGTGCCCTCGTTGAGCCCAGAGCAAGGTCTTGCTCAGCTGATTCGCCACGCCAATGGGATCGACTGTAAACCAGCACACTTGAGCCCCAGCTTGGTTCGGCGCCAACGATTGGGACCACTTGCGTACTCACTGGGCTTTTCGGAGTTCAAAAGAGACTTTGTAGAGCACGCCCTCTTCGCGGATTTACGCAAGATGGAGCTCTCTAAGCTATTTGATTTGTTGGCAGAGAAAGAGATTCGAGTGTCCCTGCTCAAAGGGATCTCCTATTGCAAAACAATCTATGCAGATCCCGCCGAGCGCTCGATGGGCGATGTTGACCTCTTGGTAGAGCCCTCGAACTTTTCTGCGGCCAAATCACTTATAGAAGCGAGTGGATATGCCGCTCGCACAAACCCAAAAGAGGCCAGTTCTGCACACCACGCAGTGACTCTAGACAAGGGCAAGCTGACGATCGACCTGCACCGCCACATCTTCCAACCGGGCCGCAGCAGTGTCGATATGAAGGGGATGTGGGACCGAGCAGAGCATGCAAGCGACTGGAATTTAAACGTTTATCGCTTGTGTGCTGAGGATGAACTCATCTTGCACTTACTTCACATTGCCCGCAGTGAGTTTATGGTCAGTGCAATCTCTTATGTTGATATTCCGCGACTGGAAAAGCGGGCTGGGCTCACTCGCGCTCAGTTATTGAGAATTGCTAAAGAATACCGAATTCAGCGAGCCCTCAAGTCAGTGCTCGATCTGTCCGATGCGATCCATGAGATGCCTATTCACTCTCCGAAGTTTTCTCGATCCCGGCAACGATCCTGGCAACTACTGCCTTCTCCCAATGAAGTTTTGGGATTGGCGCCGCTCAGCCGAGCTCGACGAATCTTGTTGAAGGCCAGCTTGTCTGAGGGATTTCAGGAACTTATCGGATTTGGACACACATTTTTAGCGGAGCAGAGAGAGATCTGGCAACGATCGCGAAGAGAATGAACAATTTGATCACTTCAGGCACTTAGAGTACTGACGTAGTTGGCTTCTCGATCGTGAGCGATCTACAGAATCCAAGAGTTACCAAGAGTTG
>JAESTW010000913.1 GCA_016763395.1 Kofleriaceae bacterium | reverse complement strand
TCGAACCACAACCTGATGCCAATAAACGTTTCATCGCAAACTCAGGAGAGGTATTTAAAAATGAAGGAGAAAGATTATCTTGTTGTTGCGTAACAAATGTTTCTATTGATGGATCGGTATTGCCCGCTTGCGAAAGAAGCGGCGTTTGAACTCGGTATCGCCCCGAGCACGGTCTACACGTACACCGAGCGTATTCGCCAACGCCTAGAAGTCACAAGCATCGGCGAAATCGTCAACTACGCCAAGCAGTGGCGCAAGTTGAACAACTCCTGAGTCCCAGTGGTGATGCCTGTTTCTCGCCCCCAGACGCAGCGCCTTACAAGGTCGGTGGAAGACTCAGACTCGCGAGTCTAGCGACACAGAGCTGGTAACGCTCATACGCTTTCTTGGCGACATTTTTACCACCGGTCATGGGAACGATTTTCGTTTTCAGAAAGTGAAGAACCTCGGCGTCTTGAGACGCATCGCACTGGCTTCCGGCAATCCCGGCAAGTCGTGACTCCATCTCTTTTCCAAACTTGCCACGCAATGCTTCAAAGTTTTCGTTGACGAATCTGAAAGCAAGCGCGCTGCTCTGGTACTGCCCGGAAATATTCCGTAAGAGTGTTCTAGCCGATTCCCGGACAGGAATGTCGTTATCGAGCATCAGCGCGAGCGAGCTCTGTACGGCGGCTGGCGCTGTAACACTTCCGAGGGCTTGCAAGAGTAGACGGCGGCGGCTTCGATCGCTTGTGCCCTTGATCGCATCGACATACCTTTGCAATTCTACTTCTGAACCATAGCGAGCACCAACGCGAAGAGCCAACCCGGCGATGTCCGGATCAACCGACTTGGGATCTTTGATCCACTTTGCCGCGAGCCTCATTCCCTGATAGCGAAGGCCAGTGTCTTGTGCGTCAAAGATCAGTAGCGAGAGCAGAGTTTCTCGCAGGCTTTTGATGACCGGCAATTCCCCCCGCCTGGCTTTCCAACCGAGCTGCCTCGCGCGCTTGCCAAAATTCTTTCGCAGCCACTCTGAGTATCGTGCCTGATCTTTTCCTTCAACCAGTTGACCTAGATCTGCTAATTCGGCTGCCGCCGCAACAACTCCAGCATCCTTGCTACGCGCCAATTTGGATACCAAGGACAGGGTCGTTGTGAGCGGAACGAGACCTGCGTCGCTAAGCGCTTTTAGATCATCGGCAAGCGCCATTTCTTCGGTTGGGCTCAGCGAAACCGTGTCAATGAGCGCGGTCAAGAGAGGTGTTGGCAGATGCGCGCGGTAGTATCCTGTTGCGCCATCGTTGGGCATGATCCAAGCCGGACAGCTTCCCGGTACGCTGAGTCCTTTGAAAGCAAATTGTTGCTCCTTGGCCACCACAGCTTCACATTGCCGCTCCGTTCCGGTCTCGCCTGGATAGCGGAAGCACACAGGAATTTTGTAGGCCTGGTCCGTCTTTGCTTTGGATCCGGACGGAACGTATCGGGATTGCGTGATTCGCAATTGCGGAGCTTGCGCCGCATCGCACACGAGGTCAAAGCGCAATAAAGGTGTTCCCGGGTTGTCGATAAAGGTCGAGAAGTATTCTGACATCTGCACTCCGGTTCCAACGTCCATTGCGGACAAGAAGTTAGATGCGCTAACAGCGTTCCACTGGTATGTCTTCAGATAGTGTTGGATTCCCCGTTGAAAGGTTTCTTTGCCGAGCCAGCCTTCAAACATAGTGAGAATCGATGCGCCCTTTGCGTAGGTAATGCCGTCGAAGGCAGCTCCAATGTCGCCTTCTTTGACGATGGGTTGATGGATAACTCTTGCCGAAGCCAACCTGTCCGCGTGCATAGCACTAGCGCGACGTCCGAGCCAAGATACGTCGGAGCGCCAAGATGGCTCAAACTCCACCAGCGTTTTTGCGGCCGCCCAAGTTGCAAAGGATTCGTTGAGCCAGAGGTCATCCCACCAGGCGTTGGTAACAAGATTGCCAAACCATTGATGCGCTAGCTCGTGAGCGCCAACACTGGCGTAGGCTTGCTTGAAGCTGAGGCTGTTGTCTTTGGATAGCAAGAGCGTTTCTGTGTAGGTGATAAGTCCGGCATTCTCCATGGCACCAAAGCTGCCGGTTGCTGGAATCGAGACCAAGTCGAGCTTTGCATAAGGGTACGCGATGCCGGTGTAGTCCTCCAAAATCTCGATGAGGCGGAGTGTTGACTCCACAACCCAGCCAGTCTCGCCGCCGCGACCTCTTGGAGTAGCGACCCGGACAGGTGTTCCGTTGCGAGTTTTTCCGATATCGACTAGATCAAAGGGACCAATTGCAAAGGCAACCAAATAGGAAGGCATGGGTTTGCTCTTGGCAAACTGAATCAAGACTCGTCCGGCGGTCGATGATACGCGGGAGACTTCGGGAGTATTGGTGAGAGCGACCAGCGACTCGGGAACATCCAAGGCGAGTGTCCAGGGGATTTTTAGGTTGGGCTGATCAAAAGACGGAAAGGCTCGTCTTGCACCTCGGGCCTCAAACTGGGTGAAGAGATACCAATCGTCTGCGGCCTCTTGCCTGAAAATACCGAATGAGCTTTTGTCATCGATTTTCCCCTCGTAAGTGATATTCAAGAGCGCCTGTCCGGGCTCGATCACATGTGCCGAACTGAAGTGCAACCAGTCTTTTTCTTCGGCGCGCACCTGTAAATCGTAGGACTTGCCTGCTGCCACAAGCTGCGCCGATTTTACTGTGAGTCCGTAACCGTTCAGGTAAAATTGCTTTGTCCGCGCGCCAACTCGCACCGAGATGGAGGCAGAGGCGGAAAATGTTGGTTGCCCTGGGTCGAGTTTGAGTGTCGCTCGGTAGTCGGTTGGCACCAAGACGGCGCCCTCAATTCTCAGGCTATGGGTTGGAATCGCGAGTCCATCGCGGTCGGTAGTTGCACTTTCTGCGTTGGGGCCCGCGCCACCACAACCCGTACTCGCTAGGGAAGACAACAGGCCCACAAGGGCGAAGGTGCTGGCCAGGGGCCGGGCTAGGGGCCCGGGGGGCTGAGAAAGGGGTATTTTGCTTGTATTCATGGCGCTCCGCTGATTCAAAAGCCAGCGAGCGGGATATCTCACCAAATTGAGGCAATTGGCAAGCGGGAAATCTGTGACTTGAAAACCTTCGCCGAAGCCGTCACAGTTGCGCCTCTCGTGTTTACCGTTCTAATTATTCTCGCTCTAATCGCCGTGGGCGGTACTGCCGCCGCCGTTGTCACCAGAGGCCGATCTAACAAGGTGCTCATCGGGGGCAATGATATTAAGCAGCTTGGACCTGGCAGTGCTGACACTTTACTGGAACGCGGCTTCTCGGACATGCGCGTGGGCGATATCATGCTCTTTGATGGCGCCGACTATTTGGTTGAAGGAGTTAGCACCTACGACGAAGCCGGACGAGCCTGGTCGATGGCACACTTGGTTGATGGCAAGACCAGCTATTGGCTATTGGTTGGACTGGACAAATCGGGCAGCGCAAACAAGAGCCTGCTCCAGCCAACGGAAGAGTTGGACATCAATAAGTATCCTCCCGAAGTGCTACTCCTCGGCGGCGAACGTTATACGTTTGGCAAACGCGGTTCTGCTACGGTAGCTCTCTTTGGAAATGTCGGTGGTGTTGGCGGCGATTCAGACAAACCCGGACGAGCACATCGCTGCCGTTGGTGGAGCTATCAAGGCCCGTCGAATACAACCATACTTATCGAGCAATGGGGCGATGACTATCGTGTTCTTGCCGGACGTAGCCTGGGCGCTACCGATATCGAAATGATGCCTGGTTCGTAGCGAATGATGCGTGGCGAAAATTTGGTTCTTATCGCGGGCATCACCTTGGCACTTGCGCATTGTGGTGGCAAAGAAGAAAAAGCCGTAGAGCCTCGAGTAATACCCGCGCCAGCTAGCGTGACGCGCGACGTTCACGATGCTGCTGGTATTGGCAAAGCGAATGCTGGGGATGAAGCGAGTGGTGATGAAGCGAGCGACGCGGCTGACGATGCAGGGGTGAGCGCACTGGATGCAAGTATTGCAGACACAGCCGGCGAGGCGGCGGCCAATGACAAAGATACGAATTCTTCTAAACGACCGTCAAAGCCAAAGAAACACAAGATTTCCGATCTAGCGGGCATGTGGACCGGTTCTGCAATCGTCCCCAGTTACGGCGTTGTGCTCGCTACCGTACGCCTCAACAAAAAGGGCAAGGGAAGCTACTCGGCTAAGATTTCCGGTTTTACCAAGACTGGATCGGTGCAAGTGGTCTCGTGGAATGGCAAGAGCATTCGAGCACGAGGTGGTGGCATGGTGCGAAGTGTTCCGGCCAAGTTGTCCGGCAACAAGCTAACGCTGCAATTGCCCCTCGTGGGAAAAGTCATCGTCTACAGATAGTCTCGTCTATAGATTGAAGCCAGCGGCGCCCGCACTAAGCCCGCTGCTACCACCCTTGTCGTGTCGCTCAGGAGCATCGAGGATATGGTAAAATACCACTCCCAGAATCGGTATACAGAGAAACACCGACATTGCGAGCTTTCTCCAAAGTGGGGCTTTACTGCGCCACAGGCCGAAGAGAAGCACTAGAGCAACGACTCCAAAGAGCGCCGTTGCGATACCCAGTCCGATTTTTCCTTTTAGAAAAAGAATCGCTGGCGCTATAAAGACTCCAACAGAACTCGTCAAGAAGGCAGTCCATGCACTGGAGATTTTGAGGCGCTCGATACCACTTTTAGCAGACCACGCCCCGATGCTAAGGCGCTCCCTTGGAGTCGGGTTGGTTACTCTTGCTCGTGGTATCGGCATTCAGAGAATTTCCTAGCTAGGGGATTGAATAGAGGCTGTGGCGATTGGGCTCTCCTACAATATGCAAGTTGCCCTGACCATCAAACGCAATCCCCTCGTGTTGCGCTCTCGGAAAGTCTAGCACACCGTGCACGGTTCCGCTCAGGTCGATGTCGACAGCACGGTGGTCTCG
>JAESTW010000912.1 GCA_016763395.1 Kofleriaceae bacterium | reverse complement strand
CATGGTCATGCAGGGCAGTTTGCAACTTGCTCAATACAGTATTGAGGATAGAGCAGAAACACTCAAACTAATTGGTGACGCGATGCATGCAGCAGAGCGTGCAGCAGAACTAACACAGCGACTTCTCGCCTTTGGGCGTAAACAGAGCTTGCAGCCAATTTCGATTGATACGGCCAAACTACTGGTTTCACTTTCCGCCATGATGAGTCGTACTTTGGGAACGCAAGTGACGATCGAGACTCATGCAGAAGAAGACATCTGGTCCTGTTTTGCAGATCAAGTCCAACTTGAGAGTGCCCTACTCAACCTCGCTATAAACGCTCGAGATGCCCTCGGAAGTGAGGGCGGATTGCTTACACTTGAGGCCTCGAATTGGGTTGCCCAACCCTCGAGTTCAGGTGAACAGAGCGAGCTTGAGCCCGGCGACTACCTGCGTTTCGACGTAAGCGACAATGGACCGGGGTTTGACAGAGAAACTCTTAGTCGTGCCTTTGAGCCTTTCTTTACTACGAAGGATATTGGTTGTGGAAGCGGGCTTGGCTTGAGTATGGTGTACGGGTTTACGCAACAGAGCGGTGGTCATGTTTCGATCGCAAGCGAAGTCGGGAAGGGAACGACGGTTTCGGTGTTTCTACCCAAAGGCGGGGAGAGTGCATCGAAGGAATTGACGCATTCTACGGAACCTGCCAAGGCGGGACTTGGAATCCATGTCTTGATGGTCGAGGATGTTCCCGTGGTTGCTCGGGTGACCAAGCAAATTCTAGAACTTCACGGATATCGGGTGAGTGTGACGGAGAACGGCGAGGCTGCGCTAGCGCTTCTTCCGGAGATTCCGGACGTAGCGATCCTACTCACCGATGTCGGTTTACCCGGGCGCCTTAACGGAGTTTCTCTCTCTCACGAAGTACTAGCGCGCCGACCGGACATGTTGGTGCTCTTCATGACAGGATTTGACAATGGGCTGCTCGACGGAATTCCTGAGGCTTCTGTACTCAAGAAGCCTTTTAGGGCTCATGCGTTGGCGAGCGCACTTGAAGAGCTTATCACTTCTGCTGGTTAGGCACTGGGCATAATGGACGCGTTTCCCAGTATTGAACTGTGAACCCGCCACTGCCACCGCGAGTAGCAATCTTCCCTTGCTCAGGCGCTCTGTCTCAGAGGGCGATCACAAGCGCTGTCCGAGCAGACCAAAGGAAGTCCCAGTTCAACGTCGGTGTGCCCGCATTATTCCCGTCTGCGGCCTGTGTATTGACAAAGTGAAAGCTAGCACCGCCAACGCTGGCGCTCGGACGGAAGTAGATCGTTGGTGGTCCGTCGTAGAGTACAAACTGGTAACCAGCGTGTAGGTTGCCCTGCATATACCCGAGTAGCCAGTCGTCCGGGGTTACTTCGTTGAGTGTGAAGTCTCGTGTGAGGGCAACCTCGCCCAGGCCGATTTGAAAGTCCGCGGTGGCGAAGAAGCGCCTAGCGCCGCCACCCAGATTCGTGCCCAGCGCTAGACCTGCGCCGCGAAAGTGTCCATCGAATAGGACTTCTTCTAGTGTGTTGCCATCGATTGTGACCTGATAGGGCTTGCGGTAGGAGAGTAGTCCTATGCCGACGTACATGGGGGGCAACTTGGCTTTTCGAGTCGCCAGTATCGAAGTCGAGCGAATGTCCGGGGTGATGCGAATACCGGCTACCAAGGTCTCGTATGATGAGATCATGCTCAGTCGGTTCGTAGTCTTCGGACAGGTCATGAGATCGAGATCTGCCGAGCTCTCAAAGTCGACGATGCAGAGCGGAATCTTGGGGGTGGCGCTTGTGCTAAAG
This sequence comes from Kofleriaceae bacterium, assembly GCA_016763395.1. Lineage (GTDB taxonomy): Bacteria > Myxococcota_A > Polyangia > Haliangiales > Haliangiaceae > NORP324. The sequence goes on along the minus strand of JAESTW010000912.1, from coordinate 10,938 downwards.
GACCGAGTTTCGTAGCGGATGATAGGTTGTATGGTCTTAAAGATGGGAAAGCCTATATAGGCCAGCGCTTTGGCCGCCTTGGGAACATGCTTGCCCACCAGCGCTGCGACCGACGCTTTCTTGTTGCGCGGCGAGCTGAGCCCATTGGATTCGTAGGAACCTTTGTGCAGTGTGATGTACTTGAAGAACTTCCCTTTGACCGCAACGCTCCAGGTTAGGTAACTGGCAACGTCTACGTCGGCAGAGCTGTACTGCTGTGGTAGCCAGCCCCGATAGGCGGAGTCGAACTTGAGGTCGAGGCGCAAGAGGTTGGAGATGCCTGGGAAGATTCGTATAGGAAGCTTCGGGCCGAGCGGGTTGACGAGTTCTTGGTCCTCCATTAGTTCAATGGTGACTGGAGTGCCGCCGCCTTCTCTGACGTCCGAACTCGACTGTGAGCGCCTAGAACGATCTTGTCCGCGCCTGTCTTGCCCGTTCCGATCTTGTCCGCTTCGATCTCGACCTCGCTCGTCCTGATCTCGATCAGGCTTCGGACGGTCAAGCTCTTTGTCTACATGGCCCTTTACAGCATCTCGGACTGTTTGTGCGGTGGCAGTGCCTTGAGCCATCAGTGGTAGGGCTGCCGCTGTGATACACAATAGTACTGCCTTGCGAATCTCTCTTGCCATGGCAGCAGTATAGCAGCTCACCCCATTGAATGTGAGGTTCGCTCAGGCTAGCTTTTTCGCCAGACTTCCAGCGGGCCTTGCTCGAAGTGCTCATATGCGAGTTTCGTATACCCCGTAGGGAAAGTTCCACCAAAACCAAAGTAGGTTGCCACTCGCGTCCCGGCCGCTAAGGAGTTGAGTTTTTCAACGACAGACTGGACGTAGGTACTCTGCGTATCGCGGCTGTACGAAATGGTGTCGTCGATCTGCACCCACGGTCCCGACGTTTGCTCGTGAAATGGGTTGTAGAGGTAGATTCGGTCAAATTCGCTCCAGTCAAGGTCGCTCATATCGCCAACACTGTACTGGGTTTGCGAGAGCTTGTGCTCGCGAGCTATTGCGCGCGCGACCTCGACCAAGTCAGGGCGCTGTTCAATACCGAAGAATTCCGCATCACTAGAGAGAGCACCGACTGTACAGAATTTTCCACAGCCCGAGCCTACGTCCAAAACTCGTTGGCCTTCGCTACATTCCATCAGCTGTACGGCGCGTTGTGCGACTTCGACTGGTGTCCAGAACATCGTGGACAATCCATCGATCCAGGGGGGATAGATGGAATCGAATTGCTCGTCGCTCACAGAGCCGCCACGACGCAGGATTTCTAGTGGGGACAAGAATCGAATATAGCAGCGCGCACCCTTGCAAAGCTATTGAACTGGCTTATGCTCGCCCAGCCATGTTGTTCTATCTAGCCGAATACGGCCTCTTTCTCGCAAAATCAATCACAGTGGTCGTCGCTCTGGTGATGGCCGTTTCTGGTATCGCATCAGTGATATTTCGCAACAAGCACCCCAAGAAGGCACGACTTGAAATCGTTCATCTCAACAAGGGGTACGAAGAGATGGAGAGACACCTGAGTTCTGTTCTCATCAACGATGCAGCGCTGCGCATGCTCGACAAACAGGACCGCAAGAAAGCCAAGTCCGATGCCAAAAGTGATAAGAAAAACGCCAAGGGTGCAAGTTCAGAGAAGTTGGAAGAACAATCGGGGAAACGCATCTTTGTATTGGACTTTGACGGCGACATCAGGGCCAGTGGAGTAAAAGCCATGCGGGAAGAAATCACCGCGGTACTGACAGTGGCAACTTCGAATGATGAAGTTCTATTGCGAATGGAGAGCGGTGGCGGACTCGTATACTCTTACGGACTGGCATCATCGCAATTGCAGCGAATCCGCGATGCTGGTATTTCTCTTACGATTGCTGTAGACAAAGTTGCTGCTAGCGGAGGTTACATGATGGCTTGCGTGGCCAATACGATAATCGCTGCACCTTTTTCGATGGTGGGTTCCATCGGAGTTATCGCGCAGGTTCCCAATTTTCATCGATTGCTCAAGAAACACGATGTTGACTATGAGCAGGTGTACGCAGGCGAGTACAAACGCACGCTAACTATGTTTGGCGAGAACACGGACAAAGGTCGCGAGAAAATGCAGAATGACCTGGAAGACACCCATGAACTCTTCAAGGACTTCATCAAGTCCGCTAGGCCAACGCTAGACGTTGAGCGAGTTGCAACCGGGGAGACCTGGTTTGGGACCAAGGCACTAGAACTCGGACTTGTCGACAAGTTGCAGACCAGCGATGACTTCCTGATGCAAGCCCGCAAGGACGCTGACCTCATCAAACTCAGTTATGTCGAGAAGAAAAATGTCATGGGTAGCTTGTCCGCACTAGCAACCGCGGGACTTGCATTTCGGGACAAGTTTTCCCGCGAGAAGGACGATCAGCTACTGATGTAAACTGTCCGGCCCTTACGGGGGTTGCTAGCCGCCAAAGACAACGTCGGTACTAGAAAAGGTAGTACCGTAGGTTTGACTGAGCCTGGCAGTTTGGGCGATTGCGCTGCGCAGTTCGTTCTTAGTGAGAGAGCTCAGCGGGTGTACGAATACGCCCCAGACCACATCGCTAAAAATGGCGTACTTCGCGTCCAGTGCTCTATCGAAATTGGCTTCGAGCAAGAAGCGCAAGGCGTCACTGCCCAAGTCTTTGGCCGAGGCGATTTGCGTAACGACTCGCATTCGATCGGCGCGCTCATCCGTGATAATCATGAGCTGCACACCTTTGTACTCAAAGGTCCATGAACTTCCCTGACGTTTGACTTTGGTCGCGAGGCGTTTGAGCTCTTTGTCCAAGCTTTTATTGGTGGTGGGAACGCTGATGCGAGATACTCGTTTTAACGTGCGAGCTTTGGCGCGTTTAGGCTTGGCATCAGCCGTTTGTGAGAAAGAGATAGAGCCCAAGAGGACGAGGGCCAAGGGCAGGGCGAGAGAAGGGACGTAGCGCATGAGTAACCTCCGTGTGATAGCGGTTTTACGCTATACGCCCGCCAAGGGATTTCGTAACAAACGAGTTGCGCTACTTGCCAAAGCCGCCCAAGCAGTCGGGACTTTGGGTGTCATTTTGTTTGCTCCACTCCTCGGTCGAGAAAGTGTGCAGCGCAAGAGCGTGAATTGCGTGTTTGTCCATCTCGACAATCGCATTGACCGCTCGATGCCTGGCGATGAGAGTTTTCCCATCAAAGGCAGAGCTTACAATCACGACCTTAAAGTGAGATTCAGAGCCCGGCCGCACACTGTGCATATGGCTCTCGTCCACAACTTCCAAATGCGTCGGAGAAAACTCCCCAGTCAGGCTCTCCTCAATAAATGCAATCGTACTCATAAAAAATTCTCTCAGTTCACGTAGACCTCTGGTGTAGAACACCAGAAAAAAGTTATAGTAGGCCTCTGGCGTAGAACACCAGAAATGAGCGGCATCGCCGCGTAAGGAGCACACCAGAGTCCTAGTAATACGGATTGCTTCCCTGGTCGTGATCGGTCATGTCGACGATTTCGATAATCTCGGGAATCTCAGCCTTTACCTTAGCTTCAACACCTTCACGCAAGGTCGCTGCTGCTTGTCCGCAGCCTTGACAACCACCGCCCATATAGACGACGGCAACTCCATCTTTGTATTCCACAAGAGTGATAAACCCTTGGTGTGCGGCAATACCGGGATTGATTTCTCGGTCGAGGAGGTCTTGGAACTTCGCTGCAATGGGATCTGCCCATTTTTTGTGGCGGATGTCATTGGGGTTGGTGAACTTGAAACCGGCGCCATTGGTACCAGTTTGAAAGTCGATTTCTGTTCCATCGATAAGCTCGCAGCTGTCTTCGGCGATCCAGAATTTTACTGAGCCTGAGAGAACTTCGATGTCTCCCTCGGACTTACCCTTCTCCGAGATAAGTTCTAGTTCGTAGTGCAGCGTGACCGGCGAAGGACGGTTGACTACTAGGCGGATACCAAAATCGTCATCTTCCTCCGCTAGAGCGGCGACGAATTGTTTATTGGCGACTTCTGTAATGGTGAGGCTTGGAGTCATACGCTTAATACTGAAATATCACATCACTGATTTTTAGAGTAGCCTTTGTTGTCCAAAGCATCCACAATCGCGAGACCTATGACTATGGACAAGGCAACATCCAACCCTCACCTAACCATTAGCACGACTGCTGTGGACGCATTTCGCACGGCCTTGGGCACGAGTGGAAACTGTGTGTATCTCACCGTAAACAGTGAGTATGAGACAACTCTGGACCTCGATGAGTTCAATCCCGGACTGCTTAAACTTGAAATTGAAGGCATCGTTTTTCTCTTAGACGAGGCATCAATGTCTCGTGCGGATGGAATTACGATCGATTACAAATCTGGCCCTATGTCAGGCTTTAATATAGATAACCCTAACGCTCCGGCCAAGGTAGTGGAGATTGATGCCAAGGAACTCAAAGCCCGCCTCGATTCTCAGGAGTTCGTTCACTTTTTTGATGTCCGTACAATTGAAGAACGAGAGCTTGCGCTCATTAGCGGAACTCGACTTTTGGACGATGCAGCCGTAACTCACATCGAAAGTCTCGATCGCGGCACTGCCCTAGTCTTTCATTGACACCACGGATTCCGCAGCCGGTCGGCTGCTGAGTTTTTCCGCAACCAAGGCTTCCGCCGACTCTACAATTTGTCCGGGGGTATTGACGCTTGGTCGCAAGAGGTCGACATCTACGTTCCCCGGTATTGAGGCGGGGACAATCCAGACTCGTTCTTCAGCTAGTTCTCTTCAGCGATCGTTAGCCCAGACTTGGGCGCGTCCTGGTAGTGATGCAACTTGTACTGAATTTTGCGTACGCTGATACCCAAGATTTTAGCCGCCTTACTGGTTGAGCCACTGGTTGCTTCCAGAGTTTGGAGAATGGCATATCGCTCAATGTCTTCGATGGTTGAACCGGGGATTACTGGAGCACCGCTAACGTCCGGCGGAACGATCGAGGAGGGTAAATCTCCGGCTTGCAATTGAGCGCTGCGACACATCACCACTGCCCGCTCAACTGCATTCTCTAGCTCTCGGACGTTTCCAGGCCAGTTGTAGGTACGCAAGGTATTGGCGCAGTCCTGTGACATGCCCGTGATGTTCTTGCTGTTCTCTTTTGAGGATAGGGTTAAGAAATGGTCGGCCAAGGGCAAGATGTCATCCCGTCGATCTCGCAGCGGTGGAACAACGATTCCGATGACGTTGAGGCGATAAAATAGATCTTCCCGGAAATTGCCGAGATCAACCTCTTCCTTCAAATTTCGGTTTGTTGCCGCAATAACCCGGACGTCTACCTTGATGGTCTCGTTTCCACCAACTCGTTCAAACTCGTGTTCTTGCAGAAAGCGAAGAAGTTTAACTTGGAGGGCGGGGGAAATTTCTCCGATCTCGTCCAAGAAGAGGGTGCCACCGTCCGCAATGTGAAATCGTCCATCCTTACGAGCCACAGCACCGGTAAACGCTCCCCGCTCGTGTCCGAAGAGTTCACTTTCAAGTAGTCCTTCGGCCAGCGCGGCGCAGTGAACTTTAATGAAGGGTTTGTTTCTGCGCGGGCTTCGTTGATGTAGAGCTTGAGCCACGAGCTCTTTGCCCGTACCACTTTCGCCCTCAATAAGAACGGAGGAGCGAGTGGCAGCCACCTGATTAACCAGCTCGAAAATTTCGTTCATCTCGGCACTGTGTCCGATGATGTTTTTTCGATCGAGCCTCTCATCGATTCGAGCGCGCAAACGGACTGTCTCTTGGCGCAAATTCTCTTGAGCTAGAGTACGTTGTAGTGCAATGAGCAACTCGTCGAAATGCAGGGGCTTGACCAAGTAGTCGGCAGCTCCTTTGCGCATTGCGGACACAGCAGTATCAACAGCGCCATAGGCCGTCATTACCACAACCGGAATCGGTGGGGATTCCGAGCGAATCTTCTCCATGAGCTCGATGCCGTCCATGCCAGGCATTTTCAGATCGGTGAGCACAAGGTGCGGGCTGAAGCTTTCCAGCTTGCCCAGCGCCTTGAAGGCGTCTGCAGCAGTATCGACTTTGTAGCCTTCCTCTTTCAGTAGTTCCGCCAGCGCCATGCGAGCGTTTGCTTCATCGTCGACAATTAGTATTCGGCCAAAGTTTTTTTCCGTCTGCATCGCTGTTCCTATCTTGGCAAAGCTAACTTGCTAAGTTTAAGTCTTGCCTAGCGACAACCGTGCCAGAGTAAAGCCTGCTATGACTCTGATCTTCAGGGTATTGCGCGCACAAATTGCGTACCAAGGAGAGACCTGGTGCAATAATCACGTGGAATGGCTATTGTAGCTGGTTACAGTCGGGCCCATATACTGCATTGCCGCGCGTAGAAGGAGAGCATTGATGTCGCAATATTTTCAGGAGTTGAAGCAGTACATGGATTTTTCGAGTGCCGATGAGAAGGCACTCAAGATGATGCACCCTATCGCGAAGCCTTATTTTGAGGAGATTGTTCACGACTTCTACCAACGGCTTCTCGCCTATCCGAATGCTGCAGGAGTTTTTCGAAGCGAGGCACAGGTGCTGCGTTTGCAGTCCTCTTTGATCAAGTGGATGGATCGCTTGCTGTCCGGTCCATGGGGCGACGACTATTTCGAGTTGCGTGAACGAATAGGAAAAGTTCACGTTGAAATCAATATGCCTCAGCATTTTATGTTTTCGGCTATGGCGCTAGTTCAATCGCATATGACGAAGATTGCCTGGGCCAATTGCGAGGTAGAAGAAGCCAAGTCTGTAGTTCTAGCGGTTCAGAAAATTACCAATATTGATCTAGCGATAATGCTTCAGTCATATCGGAATTTTTTCGTCGGACGTGTTGTGGATTTTGAGGCGAAAGAAAAGGTCCAACTTGCGAGTAAGTTGGAGGTTACACAAGCGCGCTATCACTCGATTTTTGAAAGCTCGGGCGTCTCGATTCTAATTGTCAACAAAGAGCACGAGATCGTATTGGTAAACTCAATGGCTGAAGAAATGACTGGGTTTTCTCGTGAACAATTGGTCGGACAAAATTTGGTAACGAAACTCGCTCATCCACTGGAGGGCGGGAAGATGATAACGATGCTCTCGGAAGCGGGTAGCGTGGACGGAGCATCAGCCCACGAACTCAGGCTTGTAACCGCGACCAAAAGTGACAAGTGGATTCGCTGGCACATGAATGGCATCGATGAGACTGATGATATTTGTCTCCTCGGTGTGGACGTAACGAGTCAACGAAAGTTGGCGAGACAAACTCGCAGAGTGGAAACTCTCGCCGCGCTAGGTACATTGGCTGCGGGACTAGCGCACGAGATTCGAAACCCGCTGAATGCGGCACAGTTGCAACTGATGCTAGTTGAGCGCGCGATTGCAAAGGCAGGTGATGCCGTGGACAAGAAAGCCCTGTCTTCTTCGGGGTTGGTTAAATCCGAGTTATCAAGGCTCGGGGGCCTGGTCGAAGACTTCCTGCTCTTCGCTCGTCCGTCGGGCTTGCGTGTGTCCAGCGCGGAACTCTCGGACATCTGTCGTTCCGTAGCCGCCTTCCTCGATGGTGATGCAAAAGAAGCTGGTGTTGAACTGCAAATTGAAGCAAAACATGATGTCTTTGCGCGTGCAGACTCCGAGAAGCTCAAACAGGTACTTATCAACCTCCTCAGAAACGGTATCGACGCTGCAGGCGATGGTGGAGTGGTATTGTTGCGCTGTTATCGGATCGCTCAAAATGTCTATATTGAGGTTATCGATAGCGGCCCGGGAATCCCTGAGCACATTGATATATTCGAACCCTTTGCCACCAGCAAAGAAGGTGGAACAGGGCTCGGACTTCCCATCGTACACAGAATCGTGACTGACCATGATGGTGTACTAACCGTCTCTCGGCGGGACGACCGGACAGTGTTTTCTGTTGAGTTGCCGGTAGACGGTCCAGGGTAGAGCTAGGACGATCTTGTGGAATTGGGGCGATTTGTACTGGCCCGGGAGAGAACTGCCGTTACAGTCTCGCTGTGACGAGAAAGCAAATTTTGTTGTCGGCGGGTGGATCGCTCCTACTAGGGGTTGTTCTGTGGATGGTTTGGTCCGGTGGAAGCGCGGAAAACGAGACAGCCCCGGCCAATGGCCCGGTGGCGAGCTCTCGTGACGGCCAAGAAAAAGAGGGGAGAGGCAGGGTAAGAAAGACGCTGCGCAAGATTGCAGCGGCCTCCGTTCATGGACTCGTGCTTGACGACTCCGGTGAAGCGTTACCAGGTGCTCTAGTATTGCTCAGCCGGTCTAGCGAATCGATATTCGGACTCGCGAAGGTGTTGCCTGTGACGACCTTTGCAGATGAGCAGGGGCGATGGTCCTATGAAAATGTGCAACCCGGCTCGTTTCGCCTAACAGCTTCATTAGAAGAATACCTAGCTGATGAATCGGTCGAGCTAAAACTGTCAGCTGGAGAGAAGAAGGAAGATGTAACAATCGTCTTGCAGCGGGGCGGACATGCATTGAGTGGGACAATTACGGACGTGGGTGGCGGTGGTATTTCTGGTGCGGTCGTCGTCGCTCATCGCAGCGAAGGCTTTATGCAGACGGTGTACTCAGTAGCAATGACCGATGATTCGGGGCGATACAAGTTGCAGTTGGCGGCGGACGGGTACAACATTGTAGTTAGTCACGAGGACTATGTAGAGAAGAGCCAAGCACTGCGATTGGTGTCTCCGCGAACTCTTGATATGCTACTTGTCCCGGCTGCAAGCGTTCACGGACAAGTCGTGACCAGCGAGGGAGAAGCGGTGCCCAATGCAAAGGTGTACGCGATTGACTCCCGCTCTGCTAGAAACGGCTCGATTTCTTCGGGCACTGCTGACACTGACGAGAGTGGACGCTTCATTCTGAAAGGGCTAGGATCTGGGCGCTACTCTCTCAGCGCCGTCGCTCCAGGAGTTGCGACGGACGAGCCTGTCAAGATCGATCTTGGCATCGCCGACACAATCGTGGGGATTGAGATTGTAGTAACCAGAGCGCACTCAATATTCGGACAAGTTGTCGAGGCTGAGGATTCCAGCCAAGGGGTGGAGGGAGTGCAACTGATGGCTCTGGATATGCGGACGCAGAAATTTGTGGTGTCGTTGCAAAACAGCGATAAGGACGGTCAGTTCGAGATTCCGGGAGTACTGCCCGGGAGTTATATGGTGATGGCGTATCACGATGAACTCTTGGGTAGTTTTATGGAAACCCATGTAACGATGGTTGATAAGGATATTGATGATCTCACCATTTCTCTCAAGCGAGGGAGCGTGCTTCGGGGTCGGGTGGAACCACCAATGGTTACTGAGGTTGGCCTGCGAGTAGAGGAGGTAGGCATACTCAATATGAAGGAGGCCATGATGGCAGAGTCGGCCAAGACTCATTCGGACAAAGATGGCATTTTCGAAATTACGCAAGCTCCAGCCGGGGATTTTATTCTCAGTGCCATAGCTGAGGATGGCCGGAAGGCCGAGATTCCCGTGTCCGTAGTCAGCGGCGTGCAGGAGGGACTCGTACTGACCCTCGTTGAAGGGCGTACCCTGAGCGGGCGTGTTGTAGATCAGCGAGGGCAACCGGTTCTTGCTGTCCGAGTGGTGCTGGAAAAGAAGGATGGCAAGTCGAGAATGATGTTTAGTGCGGGGAATCGTTCTAAGTCCGGGTATGCTGTAAATGATAAGGGCGAGTTTCGTATTCGCGGACTTGACGAAGGTGTTTATACCCTTGAGGTGAGAGATTCTCGAGGCTCGCTCCCGTGGGTGGGTGCCGATGACCCGAATTTGCCTAAAGAGATTACCATTGGAAGTCGGGATATCTCCAATCGGAAGCTCTCGGTTGAGCGAGCAGATGGGGAAATAATAGGAGTTGTTCTCAATAGTGATGGAAGGCCGATGGCGGATGTATGGGTGGAAGCGACGCGAGGATGGAACTGGCCGGCAAACACGGTACCGGTACCGGCTGGCATAGATGACGAAAGCGGCAACGCTCCAGATGCGTATCAGTGGGGTGAGAGGGAGGAGCCTGTGCTTACGGACACTGATGGGCGATTTGTGGTGGCCAATCTTCGCAGTGGCTCGTACCAACTAGTTGCCAATGCACCTACTGGAGGTGATCGCGGAATGCTCAAGGATGTGAGTATTGGGGATGAGGTCACTCTTAAATTGGTGGCGCTTACTGAACTGCGGGTGGTAGTAGTGCAGGCTGGTGGCTTGTCCGACCTTCGAATACGATTATCAAGACCCGGACAACCAGAGCAGTCTCACGACGTCCCAGCGGGAACAAACGAACACGTATTCACCAGGCTTGCACCGGGCATGTACAAAGTTTCCGCCTCCAATGATCTTGCGAGTGCCAGCGAGTCGGTCTCCGTTGGAAGTGAGCCGATAACTAGAGTCGAGTTGGAACTTCAGGCGTGGTGCGGAGTGAAGGCCAAGATCTTGGATGTTTACTCTGGGCAGCCAATTGTGGGAGCTCTGATTTTCAACCCCAATGGAGCGGAGAGCGACAGTGAGCAGGGCATGAACTTGTTTACTGGCGGCGGACAAAAGACGGATGATGCGGGGCGACTTGAGATATCGAAGCTGTTTTGCGGTCCCGGGGTCTTATTTCTAATGAAGGGAATGATAGGAACACCCGGGGGAGGCCAGCTGGACTTCGTGACGGACGTTGGCATGAAGGACCTAGGCGTGGTGTATCAAGCCATGAAGAAAGCGGCGCCAGCCGAGCAGGCAGGGAGCTATGGATTCAGCATTTCGTCGGACGATGGCGACACAGCTTCGGTCACTGACGTCAAAACAGGCGGAGTGGCGAGCAAAGCGGGTATTGTGGTTGGCGATAAAATAACCAAGCTACTTGGAATCGAGATTGAGAAACTCAGTGCTCGGGTACGACGAGAGGTTGT
>JAESTW010000911.1 GCA_016763395.1 Kofleriaceae bacterium | reverse complement strand
GTCCGATTGCGATCGCCACACCGGCGATATTTCCTAAACCAACAGTTGCAGACAACGCTGCCGTAAGCGCCTGGAAGTGTGTAACTTCACCGACAGCATCTGGGTTGTCATATTTCCCTCGAACAATTTCGATCGCGTGTCCGAACCCGCGTACATTGATGAACCCCATACGTACCGTAAAGAAGACAGCTCCGATAACAAGCCAGAGTACTAGGAGCGGAATTTGGGTATCGTTGTCCGAATCGTTGTCCCAAAACATCAAGTCGTAGAAAAAGAGGTAGGCCATCGGCCCAACGAGATAGGTTCCGAAGTGCTTGTTGACCGTCTCTTCAAAGGTCAAATCAGGCTTTTTCTCAGGCGCAGCCGTTGCGTGATCCTGCGAATTCGCCGGGTCTACTTGGGCCGCAACGGGCGGCTCCGCACTGGTTTGTGCAAAGGAACTTGTCGTCCACGACACCAAAAGGGCTACTACCAATGCCACGGGAATTACTATTCGCATTGCTCTATCCATAGGAACCTGGGTTGGTACCGCTGGCTGTACGCAAAATCAAGCGCTTGGCATCGATGTATAGAACCGGGCTCAATCGCGCGATCCGCTGCCTGAGAAAAGTGCGAAGGCAGGTCGTTCTTGGCTTGTTTGCGACTGCAGCTTAGGGTACCGCCGGCTCAGAAACGCTTCTCCGTAGCCCAGAAAAGTACCTTGCAAAAAACCGTATCATCTCCTTGCCCTTTTTCTCGTCTCGCAACTGCCGGAGCTGTCGTACTCAGCCTCGGCCTGGCTGTCGGCTGTGGACCTGAATCCACATCTTCGCCGGATGCTCGACGGCTCACAGATGCTCCGGTGGGCGGCACTGATGCGAATGTGCCTACCGACGCTTCGGTCACCGATGCTTCAGTGACCGACGCAGGCTTGGCTGATGCAACTGTAGTAGTCCCGGACGCTACCATTGTACCGCCGGACGCGATGGTTATGGTTGATGCCGCAGCTCCGGTTCTCGGACATCTGCTGCTTTCTGAAATTGTTGTAACACCAGACGACGGAGAGTACATTGAGATCTACAACCCAACTTCTGCACCAATCGACCTAACGAACTACTATTTGTCAGACGATGCCGACTATGCCAAGTTGCCTGGAATGACTGGCGCCACAGATGGGCCATCCATAAATACTAACGTGGACTTCCTGGTCCAGTTTCCCGCGGGGGCATCCATCGCATCTGGCCAGGCTGTGACTGTCGCATTTAGAGCAACTGGTTTTGTTTCGACGTATTCCGTAGATCCAACCTTCTCAATTGGCTCAACAGCTGGATCTTCTACACAAATGATCACAGTTATCGGAGGTGGTGGTAGTACAGGTCTAACCAACACTGGAGAGAGTGCCGTGTTGTTTTTCTGGGACGGTATGTCCGACCTGGTTACTGACGTTGATTGTCTCAATATCGGAACTCCCTCAATCACAAACAGTATCGGCGACAAGTCTGGCCTCATGGTTGATGGACCGGACATGGATACAACTCCAAGTACCTACCTCAACGATTCCGTTGCCGTACTCCAACTCACCGATCCTGTAGCTGGTCTGTCGACCAAGCGAGTTTTGCCCGAAGGAATGAACGAAGTCGATATGGGTGGAAATGGCATCTTGGGCCACGACGAGACTAGCGAAAACATACAAGTCACTTGGGACTCAACCTACTCTGCTCCGACGCCAAACGTATCAGACATCGTGGTTCCATAATCACCTCGACCAAGTAGCTGGCTCGTAAAATGGGACACGTTGCAGGCAACTTTACTTGCCGGCGACTGTGTCCCTTCTTCGTAAGAGCACGCCCTAACCGCCTGAATTCACTAACGCGATCACTCTCCAGAATTGGCGCGTGATCTGCACTAATTGGGAGTATGCGCTCTTTCGCCTCACTCCTACTCAGCTTCTCTCTCTTCGCGGCCTGCACAAATACCATCGATAACCTTGATGGTCCGCCAGGCCAAGGCGGAAAGTCGGACAGTCCTTTCACCGTTGAGGACCTGATTGAGGGCACCGCGCCGGCTGTCGGACTGCTGCGTTTCGTCAACGATCCGAGTACGGGTTTTGATCTGCTTAACGACGACGCAAGACTTCGCAGCGATACCGCGCAACACATCATCGACCACAGAGACGGCGGTGCTGAGCTCGACCTATTCGACAACATCGCAGAACTCGACGATGTTCCCCGGGTTGGCGATGCTGCCTTGCGAGATTTACTTAACTTTGCTTTTGACAACGGCTTTGTGCCCGAGCGCGATGAGGAACTAGGCGTCTATGACGGTGTTTCGTTTTCTGTGAATCAAGCCACCGCGGTTGTCCGACTGGTCAACACAGCGAGCATTGAGCAATTGGACATTGACTTCTCCTTGGACAGCCGTGCGGTGGATTCGATACTAGAAGTGCGTCCGGTCTTCTCCGTTCTACAACTATCCAAGCTCTCTTTTGTCGGACCATCGGCCTTGGGAAAGCTCATCGAACACAGCTTGGTCTCACGGGAAATCGGGATCCTGTCCGACTTGGACAAAACCATCGTACCACCAGCAGCCTCCTTTCAAGAGCTGCCAGACGACGCCTACCCGGGAATTGCTGAACTACTCAACATTCTCGAATTCGGCAATGGCGAAGGTGCTGCCGGCGACATCGGCTTTGTCACCGCAAGGCAGCCTGAGTCTGTCACCGAGATTCCGCAGTGGCTGGCTGATCACGGAATCCCTTTGGGCCCCATCAACACCGGTATCTCTGGCATTCCCTTCTTGGCCAAGGACGAAAAAATTCGGGACATCACAGAGGCTTTCAACGCCAGTCCCAATCAACAATTCATCATGTTTGGTGACAGCAGTCATGCTGACCCGGACGCGTATCGAGTAATTCTCGATACCTTTGGTGACAAGGTCGAAGCCGCCTTCATTCACAACGTCAAAGACATCGACCCAGCTCGCCTCGAAGGCCTAATTCTCATCGACAACTACGCGCAAGCCGCAGCAGAACTTTTCCGAATCGGACGCCTGAGCGAAGACCAAGCGCGTATGGTAATGCTGGCAGTAATTGCTGGTGGCGAGATTGACGCCGATACGATGGAATCGTTGATCGAAACCAACCGCCCGGACTAGCCAGCCCCAAAGGCCTGCCCACTCCCCTGGAACTAAATCTGATAGTCGGTCTTTTTCTTAGGGTTGCCGTAGTTGATGCGCAGCCAAGTTCGCTCATGTGCGTAGTAAGCGAAGAGCTTGATACTCGTGTCGAGCAGGCCGATTTCGATGGCAAAAGTAATCTCGCCAGTAACGCGGTATGCCACAAGACTGGTGATGACTGTTGCAAAGACCCGCCAACTGAGTGACTTGACGATGCTTCTGCGCCGACTTTCCATAATAGAGGTTGGGTTGTAACCCAAAAGCCCGGTGTGGCCCACTCTTTCTCAGGAATTCGGTTTTCTCAGGATTTAGGTAGAGTCGCTTCGAGGGCTTTCAAGTCGGCAATATTGTCCACTTCGCCCCAGCCCTCTGTTCCGACATTGGACGCCTGCATTGCCACTTCGCCAGTGTTGATAAGCTCGGCCAGAACGGCTTCGTAATACTGGTCGAGCCTGCCCTCGGCAACCCAACGGTCAAGCGCTTGCCGATACTTGAGCCAGGTCGCTTCCGAGAAACTGTAGAAATTCACCGTCTTGTGCATCGAGGTAAATGTGTCCGGGTGCGCGAGGTGAGCGCGGATCACCATCTCCTCAACCTTGTTACCCGCCCCGACCATGACACCGGTGCCGTCCATGTCCGAGGTATATGGCGCGACGATCATCTGATCAACCTCACGCAATGGCGCCAGAATTTGAGGTTGCAAATAGATATCACTCTCAACAAGCAAAAACGGTGCGCGTATTGCGTCTGTCGCTACCTGCAAGGAGAGAATGTTGTTGGTCGTGGCGTAGCGTTCGTTGTGAATAAACACCCAAGAAAACTCATCGCGCTTTCGCAAGTAGCTTTCGAGCACCTCAGATTTATAACCACTCACCACCACGACTTCTTCAATGCCAAGCTCCGCCAAGGCGTCGAGCAAGGTGTCGACGATCGCCCGTCCACCAATTCGGACCATGCACTTGGGAATGTCTTTGGTCATGGGCGACAAACGGCTGCCGGTTCCTGCTGCAAGAAGTACTGCTTGGGTAATCATATCTGTCGGTCCATGGCTGAAAGTGTCTTCAGGTGATCAACCGTGCGTTTCAACATGGTTAGTCCTTGCGTCACTACCAAGAGGTATACACACAGGTCGTAGCGCGAGGAGATGGCAAAGACCGATATCCAAAGGTACACATCCGCCTCGCCAAAACTCCGGAGCTTAAGAAAGCCGCCCAGCCACTCGCGAAAGAGTTCAGACCACGGAAGTGGATCGGCACCACCGGCCATGGAAGCCGATGAGTTCTCAGCTGGCGTTGCTCCTTTGACGACCCAATACATGTAGCAAAGTTGTAAAAAGCACGCGCCGGCAACTCCGCCCAACACAATAAAATGCCACTCACCAGTTTGTGCCGTTGCCCGAATACCGACAGCAACACAGATCCCGTAGAAGCCAATCGCATCGGTGATCTTGTCTAGAAATGCGCCAAGCTTTGAAAATGCTGGACGAGCCCGAGCGAGAGTTCCGTCCATCGAATCGAGAATCTGGGCGAGTTGCAACAAAACCACAACTGACCACATTGGCATTTCTGCCTGCGGAAGTATGGCTGCAACGCACGCAAGTTTGATCGCGAAGCCGAGTAGTGTAAGTCGGCTCGGAGTTATCCACAGAACCGGGACGATCAAAACCACCAACAATCGCGCTATTGGATAGCCAAAGAGAACCGACCATCCGTCCTCACCGCGGCGATTGAAGAGCAATCGATAGCGCTCCCAAAATGTAGACTCTTTATGTGTAGGAGAAATGTTGGACATAAGATGAGCTCAGCAACATTTGCGTTGAGCGCATGTTGTCGTACAAGGTAGTAGCAAACATATAGATCTGCAACTTCTCGTCATCAGTGGGGACTCTCCTTTGCTCAAACAGTTCGAAGCACGTACAATTACCATTGGGATTGTTTTGGGAAAGCAAGGGGAAGTATTTGGACAATACCGATAGGCCGGTAGAAGGATCGCCAGTTCAGCGGGTACTTGTTGCCAGCTCGGATGAGCAGATCATTTACTCCATTCGTGACTTGGTCGATCCCGGTCCAAACCGCCGCTATACAGTCAACTCTACGAAGACGATTAGCGAGACAGTAGAGCAAGCGAACGAGGGCCACTACGATATACTCTTGCTCGACCTTGGCCTCGAGCAGGCGGACGGTCTTAGCACATTGCGAACCATTCACAAGATGATCGACACTCCTATCGTCATCTTAACCGAGGCAGGCTCAGAGACGCTGAGCCTACAGTGTTTGGAGGCTGGCGCGCAGGAGTATCTTCACAAAGAAGATCTAAGCACACCTAGTCTCCGAAGAACTCTTAGCTACGCAATATCCCGCCACCGGGCCAACGACTTGCGACTGCGCCTAGAGCACTCGGACAGGCTTGCATCACTCGGACAACTCACCGCTGGCGTCGCTCATGAGATCAACAATCCGGCGACCTACGTTCTAGGCAATCTGAGGCAAATTGCTGAGGTCGTTCAGGGGCTCATCGCGGGTGATGGCAACCCCGGCGACCTAGAACTTATCGCGGACATGACAAAAGATTGCAGGCAAGGCGTCGATCTAATTGCCTCCATTTCTCGGGAACTCAAGTTCTACGCTCGCGACGATGATGACTCGACCGAGATCATCAATATCGAGGAGCTTATCGATAACAGCAGCACCATGACCCTCAACGAAATTCGCTATCGAGCGCGTTTTGAAAAGGATATCGGGAAGGTGCCCAATATCCGAGGGTCACGGGCAAAGCTCAGTCAGGTCCTTGTCAACCTCTTGATCAACGCCACCCATGCGATTCAAGAAGGGACAACTACTGAGAACTGCATTCGCATCAGTGCGAAACAAGTCGATGACAACGTCATTATACAGGTCTCGGACACTGGTACTGGTATTCCCAAATCCATCATTAACAATATTTTTAAGCCCTACTACACGACGAAGGCTCACGGACAGGGCACAGGGCTTGGGCTTTCCATCTGTCAGGAAATTATCGAGCACCACAAAGGCAGACTCACCGTCTCCAGCCGTGAAAACCTGGGCACTACATTCACAATTGAATTGCCCATCGCGGCCGATATTCGATGCGAGCCCAAAGCTCCAGCGACGAAGCGCATCTCTGAAATGCCAGCGACTACCAGGCGACGAATTCTTCTCATAGATGACGAGCCTCTGCTGCTCAAATCATTGGCGAGAATGCTGCAAGCACACCACGACGTGTCTTCCGCAATTGGCGGTGGCAAGGGACTTACCTGTTTGCGAGAAAATGGGGCTTACGACATTATTATCTGCGACCTGATGATGCCGGAAGTCGACGGCCTGCACGTCTATGACACACTCAGCAAGGAGTTCCCCGACTTGGTCCCAAAGTTGGTGTTCCTAAGTGGTGGCGTGTTTACCGACAGAATGTCGTCATTCCTGCAAGAGTATCAGCCGCGACTCTTGGACAAGCCGGTGAGTCGAGACGCGCTCCTTGATGTCATCAATGAAGTCACAAACTAGCCCTGGCATCGGTCATCAGTAAGAGCCCTAAAAGGGGTCGGTGCTCTGGTACCAACAACATCGAATCCGTACACTCAGCCCGCCCATGTACCGATTTTTCTATTGGCTGGTTCTGAGTCGCCTCCCCGCAGAATGGGTACACAGTGTTGCTTTTGGCGGTTTGCGAGCCGTGATGGCTGTTCCTGGCGTGAAAAGACTGACGCAAAAATTCTCACGTCCCAAGAGTGAGGCACTAGTCGTACACGCCATGGGGCTGCGATTCCCCTCCCCGCTTGGGCTCGCCGCTGGGTTCGATAAAAACGCCGTCGGGTTTGAAGCACTCGGGGCGCTCGGTTTTGGATTTATCGAAATTGGCACGGTGACCGGACAGGCTCAGGAAGGAAATCCTAAACCTCGAATGTTTCGCTTGCTCAAAGATCGGGCGGTTATCAATCGCATGGGCTTTAACAATCGCGGCTCCGAACAAGCGGCCCAACGCCTCTCTAAGAGAAGTACCAAAGCTGGTTCGCTTATTATTGGCGCCAATATTGGAAAAACGAAAGTCGTCTTAGAAGAAGACGCAATCTCGGACTATGTATTGAGCACCGAGCGCCTAGGCCCGCAGTGCGACTATTTGGTAGTAAACGTAAGTTCTCCCAACACTCCGGGCTTGCGCAACCTGCAAGCAATCAGCAAACTTCGCCCCTTGTTGGCCGCTGTCCGAACAACCTTAGAGCGCGTCTGTCCCGATAGGCGAGTCCCGCTATTGGTAAAAATTGCTCCCGACTTGTCCAATGACGATGTGATTGAGGTTGCAGACTTGGCTCTAGAGCTCGGTTTGGAAGGAATTATCGCCACCAACACCACCATTTCTCGAGAAGCGTTGCAAAGCCCAAGTACCCTTGTCGAAGAAATAGGAGCGGGTGGACTCAGTGGCGCCCCCCTAAAGGCCCGCAGTCTAGAGGTGCTCAAACTTCTCAAATCTCGTGTAGGAGACTCAGCGACACTGATTTCCGCTGGTGGCATTGAAAACGCAGATGATGCGCTGGAGCGACTACAAGCTGGAGCAACCCTCTTGCAGGCCTATACAGCGTTTATTTACGAAGGCCCAAACTGGCCCCGGAAGATCAACAAAAGTCTAGCCAAGAAACTCTAGCAGTCCGTGGTTGAAGTGCTCCACGAGTGAAAGCGAGTGATGTTGAGTCAGGTCAAGGCGCCGAACTGTAGCAATACCTTGCGTATTGCGAAGTTTTG
>JAESTW010000910.1 GCA_016763395.1 Kofleriaceae bacterium | reverse complement strand
GTCAGACAAGGTCGACGGCGTGGCTGCACGGCTGCTCCGAGGAACGTCCGAGCTGGGGGTACAGCTTGATTCCTTCGCCGATTTGCTAAACTTTGGTGTCGCTCCACCAGTACTAATTTTCGCTTCTCTCAGTGGCGCGCCCGCTCTCGGTTTTTCCACGGGAACCGGACGCTATGTACTGATTTTCAGCTGCGCAGCTTGGATGCTCGGCGCGGTATTTCGCTTGGCTCGATTTAACGTTTCCACCGCAAAAGTACCCAAATGTGTCTGTTTTGGCGTACCTACCACATTGGCAGCTGGCATTTTGGCTGTGACATTTTTAGCACTTCTCAAGTACACCCCACCGGGCGCTGCCTTGGGGGGTGAGTCCTTTGGCGGAGCAAAGCTCTTTCCATTTATTCAGACGCCAGAATCAGTTTGGCGCTACCTGCCTCTCTCTCTCTTCGCTGGTGGATTCCTGATGGGATCGAATTTGAGAATGGCGAACTTGGGGGGCTTGGGCTCTAGGTGGTTTTCTGTATTTGTATTGGCCAATTTGCTCTTTGGTTTTATCCTGATTCCCACTCGTCTATACCCAGAACTGCTCATGTGGCAGCCCATTGCGTGGACCGTCACCTTTCTAATCTGGGGCCAGGCCTCGCCACAGTTTCGCACCTTCAAGGCACCTTCTATTTTCCCTCGGGTTCCACTGCCAGAGGAAGAGGGCGCGGAGGATGGAAACGTGTTTGGCGGCGGCGGAATTGAGAACTTGACCGATGCCGAAGAGGAGCCGATGGAGACTCGGCAAGAGCACTAGTGAGTTCTTCGGGGACAGACTAAAAGCTTCGATTGATACCCGCGGCCTGGGGCAATCTCGGGTACTCTCTGGCAATGAAAATTGCAGTCATTGGAGCGGGGAGCTATGGAACGTGTTTAGCCAAACACCTGGGAGACCAGCAATACGATGTAACTCTTTGGTGTCGCTCGCCCGAGCGCGCTGAAGTCATCGAGTCCAGCCGCGAAAACAAAACCTACTTACCGGGCTTTTCGTTAGCGCCCTCAGTCCGAGTTTCCAGTGATTTGCAATCGGTGGTAGAGGGACGAGAAATGGTCATCGGAGTGACTCCATCCCAAGCGGTGCGAGATGTTCTGGGGCGTGCAGCAGCGCACTTCTTGCCTGAGGTGATTGTCGTCAATGCCTCCAAAGGGCTCGAAGAGGGAAGCTACAAGCGAGTCGATGAGGTGTACTCCGATATTTTCTCAGAGCCTATCGCAGAGCGAAGTGCTTTTCTCAGTGGTCCCACCTTCGCCAAAGAGGTTGCCGCTGGGATGCCCTCGGCTATGGTAGTTGCCTCGCGCCGTCCCCAGAGTTCGTCCGCCGTACAAGAAGTTTTTCACAACCCACAGTTTCGTGTCTACACAAGTGATGACATCATCGGTGTGCAGGTTGGTGGGGCTCTCAAAAATATCATAGCAATCTGCGCCGGCCTAAGTGATGGCATTGGATTCGGACAAAATGCCCGGGCCGCGATCATTACCCGAGGCATGGCTGAGATTTCCAGAATGGGCGCTGCCATGGGAGCTGACCCGATGACGTTTTTGGGGCTCTCTGGAATGGGTGATTTGGTTCTTACCTGCGCCGGCGATCTCAGCCGGAACCGCCGAGTTGGGTTGGCGCTGGCGAAAGGCATGAGTCTCAATGAGATCATTTCCGACATGCAAATGGTCGCCGAAGGGGTAAAAACGACCAAAGTAGCTAAGGAATGGGCTGACAAGAACAACATCTACACTCCATTGACCTCTTTGATTTATTCGATAATTTACGAAGACTTGGACCCGATGAAAGGCATTGCCGAGGTCTTGGGCAGTGAGCAGAGGAACGAGCTGGATTAGTGGTCTAAGGGCCAGCGATTGCGATGAGCCAATTGATTTACAGGCGTCTGCTGGGATACAAGGCAGGGTAGAGTAAATGATGATGACGCGCGCAAAAATACACGGTCGACAAAGCTGGCCAGAGGGATGTCGATGAGCGGCGCCACTCGCAAACGGGCTCGTTCTCAGGCGGTTGTCTTTGGCGATCGCTACTGGCTCACGCGGCCCATTGCCGTCGGCGGCATGGCTGAAATCTTCCTGGCGAAATACGAGGGAGAACAGGGCTTCAGCAAGAACGTAGTCATCAAGCGATTGCGAAAAGAGCTCGCAGGCGACCCGCGGATCGTCGCCATGTTTCGCGATGAAGCCCGCGTAAGTGGCCTGCTAAATCACGCCAATACCGTCCACGTGTTTGATAGTGGGACCCACGACGGCTTGCCCTTTATAGCCATGGAGTATTTTCCTGGTGAAGAACTTAATCTCCTGTGCAAGCGTGGAATTGGAGTCGGCGAGTTCTTGCCGCTTGAGCACGCGGTAGAGCTAATTCGTCAAGCTGCTGTGGGCATGGGATATTACCACAACTTACGCGATGAGGCGGGCAAGCGCCTCGACCTCGTACACTGCGATATTTCACCGAATAACCTGCTTATTGGCTCCTGCGGCAACTTGCAAATTATCGACTTTGGAATCGGGCAATTTCGCGGGCAGCAATACCGTGATGACCAGCTTGTTCCAGGCAAGCTGAGCTATATGTCGCCCGAGCAGGCCAAACGATCGCGTCTCGATCACCGCTCCGACATTTTCGCTCTGGGAATTGTTCTCTACGAAATTACCCTAGGACGGCGTCTGTTTCGCGGACCGGCCAGTGAGGTGTTGCCGCGGCTCATTGCCTGTGATGTCGAAGCGCCAACCTTTGTCCGGCAAGATTATCCGGGGGCGCTCGAATCCATAGTAATGCGTGCGCTTGAGGCGGAGCCGAGCGACCGGTACCAAGAGGCATACGACTTTGCCGATGCGCTAGCTGGCTATTTACGTGATGAGCGCATGCGAACCGGTGCTGTGGATATCGCGCGATACCTCGATAGACTTACAGTGGCCGAGGGCGGCGTGAGGCGAGACGAGTTCATTGCTGAGAATGAAAGAGACCGCGAGCCGGACGCCCTCAACTTTGATCGCGGGCTCTTTACGGGGTTTCAGGCAATGTCAGTCCAGGAAGTCCAGGTGGAATCATGGGAGGACGACGAGGAAGAGGAGAGCGCAATCGCCGATGCTCTCGGTATCAATGTCGAATTGGTGCGAACGGCCTCCAAGGCGGCTGAATCGGGTGAGGAAGAGCTAGGGGGGAGTAGTTCGTCTTCGGATAGCTCGTCTTCGGATAGTTCGTCTTCGGCGCAGGAACGCAAGGGACCGCAGCCTACCGTGAGAGTGAAGGCAATCCAGGAGTCCCAAGGAAAAACGCAGGGCGGGCGACTGGGTATTCTGCTGCTTATGGTCGGTGTTGGTATTGCGCTGGGAGTCGGTAGCGCTCTGTTGTTTGGCGGTTAATCGTGCGGCGATGGCAGCGTTTTTTAGTCTGCGTCTCAATTGCCTTGCTAGGGTGCTCTGAGAGTAATACAGAGCCTCGGGTTGTAGACACTG
>JAESTW010000082.1 GCA_016763395.1 Kofleriaceae bacterium | reverse complement strand
TCCTTGCCGCGCCCCTCTCTGAGAGCTGTTTGCGCTTCGGCAAGCAAACGCTCATACTCAACGAGTTTGGCGGCGTTTTTTTTGTCAAGCGGGACTGCCTGTACACCGCGCTTTGGCTGTCGCGGGCTGCTCTTGAGTTGCGGATTCTTGCCCCTTCTATGGGCGGGTTCGACGATCGTTGGAGAAGCGTCCAAGATCACTGTTGCGACCACACTAGCATCGGCGGTCACCAGTGGTGTTCGGGCATCCACTACGCTTGCGAGGGCTACCTTCGTTGCTGCATCCCGCGGAGAGCTTTTCACGCTTCCCGCATCGAGTGTCGCGACAGCGATAGACTCAGAATCTGCTTTGCCGCCTTTCATGAGAAAAAATACGATGCCAGCGGCGAGTGCTGCGCCTGCAAGAACTTTGGCAATAGTCGCGGGAAAGGCGGACACCTTCACTGGGGCCATGTCTACTGATAGCGAATCGTGCAGTGGCGCAGTAGCGACCGGCGCGGCCAATGTCTGGTTGGCTCCAACTGGGCCATTGTTGGAATTGTTCGTACTCAGCAGTCCGACGCTATCGCTGGCGGCAATGGTCGAGTCGATGCTCATGTCTGAACCCATGTCCGAACCGGCAGACAAAACACTTGATTTTGCCATGCTTTGGGAGTCAATGGTCGCCGCCACTGCCATTTCTTGAGAACTGTGAACCCCGTGAGAGATATTCGCGCTATCAATGGTTTCTGCGATTGCGATCGATGTAGCCGCTGCGGTATTGCGTTTGATGCGAGTCGCCGGCAGTGCAGTTCCGGTAAAGTCTTTTACAAAGTCGCCAATGGTCGCATGACGGTCATTCTGGGCCTTGCTGAGGGCTTTGTGAATCGCCGCCGCTTTGTGAGCTTCCAAGCTCGGAACCAATTCTAAGATTGGTGTGGGATCCGCGTGAACGACTTTGTAGATGACTTCGGGAATGTTTCTGCCCGAGAATGCTGGCTTTCCCGAGATAAGTTCGTAGAACATCGCAGATAGGGCGAAGAGGTCCGTCCGCCCATCCACTTTGTCATGGTCGCCGTAAGCCTGCTCTGGAGCCATGTACTGGGGTGTTCCCAATAGAGTGGAATTTTGGGTTTGTACGGTGTTGGAGTCTTGAATCTTGGAGATTCCAAAGTCCAGCACTTTGGCGACGTCCGGGCCCATACCGGTCGGGGAGGGCACCAAGAAAATGTTTTGCGGCTTTAAGTCGCGGTGGATGACTCCCATCTCGTGGGCGGACTGCAATGCTGATCCGATTTGGCGCAAGATGTGATCGCAGGTCTCGCTGTCGAGAACCCCTTCTCGCAGCCTCGCTTCTAAGTCTTGCCCCTCTAGCAATTCCAAGATGAGATACGGACAACCATTGTCGAGCTTGTTGAAGTCGTGAACTTCTACGATATTCGGGTGGCCTAGGCGACAGGCAATTTCGGCTTCCCGGCGAAAGCGCGCCAGGGACTCCGGATTCTCGGACACCGAGTCGTGTAGTACCTTGATGGCAACTTGCTTGCCCGGAAGCCGCATATGCTCGGCTTCCCAGACCGCTCCCATTCCACCACGTCCCAAAATACGGACAATCCTGTACGTGCCAGCAACGATGGTGCCGACGCCTACTTCCTGGCTTGCTGGATTCGTCATTTAAGAAGTCTATTGAGATGATGCCGGGCTAGGTGTCTGGTGTAGGACACCAGACATGAGCACCGAAGGTGCGTAGAAGTGAACGCTTGCGCAGCCAGCGTTAGGAATTTGGGTGTTGAACTTGTTTAACACCAGATTCCTTAGTGATGACCGGTACCCGTCCAGTGTAACCGAGCAATGCTTCCCGTGCATGGACTCATGCCATGGTCGCCAATGTCGTCTCAAATTCTTGGCGGATTGTTGAATACTCTCTATGAACTCCGCTATTGACGATGCGAGTTCCGGCGACGTCAACCTCTCGAACGGCTCTGCTCGACGCACAAAATACAACCGCATCATCGAGCCGGTCATTGGCCAAGCCAACTAGACTCGGGTCCTGGGCGTCAAGAGTGACGTGATCTTCAAGACTTAGCCCATGCATACCAATCGCCGCATAGCCATTTTCGCTGGCTACTCGCAAGAGTTGGGTAGCGTCGGCAACCACAGTCCGTGCCTCGCGACACGAGCGTTGGTCCAGTTCAATGGCCCTCGCCTCATCAAAGGGATCGCTAGCGGCGTAGCTATCGACGCCGGTGGATAGGGGAACACCAGCTGCTACCAGTTTGTCAGCTTCGCAGTGTCCGTCTCCCAGGTCCCGTTCTGTACTCCGGCAGATGCACACTCCCGCGCCGGAATTGCCGAGCATTTCGATTTCTCCTTCCGCCAGATGAGTTGCGTGTACGGCGATAAAGTTTTTGTCGAGCACTCCGTCTTGATGCATTAGGGCGACCGGAGTGGTTCCGTGCTCGGCCAAGCATTCTTCTAGTTCCCGTCTTTGTTCGGAAAGGTGCATGTGCATCGGCAAGCTGTACTTTTTGGCGTAACTAGACAATTCCGAGATACTGCTCCGGGTAACCGCACGCATACTGTGAACTGCAAGCCCTATTGTTACTCCCTTTGTATCGGCGTAGTTTGTCCGAAGGGTGTCGATGTCGAGCATCGCATCGGCAAGTGTACTGTCGCAGAAACGCTCCTGTCCGGGGGACAGATCTTTGGCATAGCCGCCTCGTTCATAGACCACGCGAAGCAGTGTGATGCGAATTCCGACGTCGCGAGCTGCTGCAATGACGGCATCCGCGAGCTCGGTCCGCTTGTCGTAGGCTTGGCCTGAGGCTTGGTGGTGCACGTAGTGAAATTCACCGACTGCACAAACGCCGGACATGGCCAATTCGGCGTAGGCGAATTTCGCGATCTTGTACATCGAATCGGGATTGAGCTTGCTCGCGATCTCGTACATACGCCCTCGCCAACTCCAGAACGACCCGAGTTCCGCTTGCTGTCGCTGGCAGTGACCACGCATCGCACGTTGAAAGGCATGAGAGTGCGCGCTCGCCAGTCCGGGAATCACGATGGCATCACCAACTCGTTTCGAAAGCATGCGCCCACGGTACCGCAAGCTCGTTAGGGTCGTATCCAGAATCGGCTCATTACTCCGACATCAATGTCGTGAATGTCAGATTGAGGAGAAAGGGGTTGCCGCTAACTCTGTGAAATTGGGCAGAGAGACTGGGCCTAGCTCTTGCGATAGGGCAGCGCGGAGGTTTCGAATGAAACGAAGAGTATTGGCAAGTGTATTGTTTTCGTTGGCTACAGCTGCATGCAGTGGCGACAGTTTCAAGGATTCTGCCGGATTTGTGAGTGACGCGGGGGCGGGTGGTTTACCCGAGTGCCTTTCGTCCAATGAGTGTCCGACCGGCTTTAGTTGCACCGAATTTGGCACATGTGTTCCGCCAACGCCGGGTGGTGCGGATGCCGGCTTGGGGGTCGAAGTTGAGGTCGAGCTCAGCGCGCCCACGCATTCTGAGCGCTTTGTCTATGTTGCAATGACTGAGCTTGATGCTCTGGCCAAAATAGATGGACAGACATTGCAGGTGGAGTCTATTGCCGTGGGAGACCAGCCTGAGGTGTTGGCCGCGATTCCCGGCGGCGATGGGGTGGTGGTACTCGATCAAAACAATGCTACGGCTACTATTGTCCGGCCTCTGGCCAGTGGTGACGATACTCGGACGGTACCCACCTTGCCCAACCTCAACCGGATTTCGGTGGATCCTAGCGGCTCATTCGCACTTGCTTGGTTTGACCTGAAAAAAGCCACGCAGGACGCAGGTGGGCTCGAGGGAGTTGGAGAAATTGGCAGCTTTCAAGACGTGACGGTCATCCGGCTCGCGCAAGACAATGAACATGCGGTAAATCTGACAGTTGGCTTTCGTCCGCGAGCCATAGAATTTGACAGCGCTGGTACCCGTGCCTTTGTCGTTACTGACGATGGAGTATCGGTGATTCCCTTGGCCGAAGTGGTAGCAACAGGGCCGCATATCGTAGCTCCGATTCCGCTTGGCGGACAGGGTGATGGTAGCGCCAGTGATGAGGAGGTCAATATCGTATCGACAGGAGAATATGCATTAGTTCGGGAGAACGGTCAGCCCGAAATTCGAGTCGTACGGCTGTCTGGCGTAGAAATAGGGGCAGTTTCGACGATTTTACTTTCTGCTCCAGCGACAGACGTAGATCTATCGAAAGATGGCACAATGGCCTTTGCGGTGCTTCGCGACACCAGCGAACTCGCGATCGTCGATATGAGTCAGGGGCTTCCCGGACAAGATCAGCTGCAAGTTGTTGCGTTTCCCGATGCGGTATTTGGCTCGATGGTGCTCTCACCGCAAGATGAGGAAATCGTTCTCTATACCAATGCGAGTTCAGAAGAGTCGATCACCGTGGTGTCTCTAACCGATAGCTATAGTGCTCGGACATTGCGATTGCAAAAGAGCATTCGCTCGGTCGGGTACGATCCAACCGGGAAAAGTCTGATTGTTACCCACGCCAAGAGCGCGGGGGATCCAAGGCAATCGGGAATCGATTTTGATGAGTTTATCGATCGGAGCTACGGGTACTCCATCATTGATGTAGAAACCGGGTTTGCCAAGTTGCAGATTACTTCTGTTGATGCCGGAGCGTTTCAGTTCTCCCTCACTTCGCCGCGGGCCTATGTATTACTTGATGGCAGTGAAGAGGACAATGGTGAATCTCTAACTCACATTATCAATTTGGAAACAGGAATCGTAAAGGAGCGAGTGATGAGTTCTCCGCCTGAAACCGTCGGCATACTGCCGGTCGCCGGAGTTGCCTTTGTCAACCAGACACATGCGCTCGGACGAGTTTCATTTATCAATGTCGATACCGATGCTATGCGTACAGTCACCGGTTTCGACCTAAATTCAAGAGTTGTGGACTAGTGAGAAATATGACCTTGTATAAGAATAGTTTGCATACGCGGGGTGTTTGCTCTCCGCGAGTATTGCTCTTGGGCGTAGCATGTCTCAGTGTCGTCGCCGGATGTTTTGGTGATGGAGATCGAGATGAAGCATGGAACCGAGGCCGCTCGGTTATTGGTCCTCTGGCGATAAAGAATCAAGTCGTATACGTCGATACAGCGCGAGATCGAGTCATTTCGCTGGAAAGCTTCGGCGGTACTATCTCGACCAGAGACTATGCCATCGGTCGCAATGCGATATTTGCGCTACCAGCGCCCGATAGGCAACATCTCGCCGTGATAACTCGGGGAGAAGAAGCGCTGATTATCGGACAGGTGGACGAGCAACCAAAATTGTGGATGGTCAACGTCGCCGATAGCGAGATGCAGCCGCGATCATTCGATATCGGTTCGCCCTTTGACCGCTTGGCCTTGTCCAGTGATGGCAGTGTTGCGATTGCGTACTTCTCCAGCGGTGGATTCGACGACACTTCTGGTGTTTTTCGCAATCCAAACGAGATCGCGGTGGTTGATCTCAAGAGCCCGGCGAGTGACTCCAACCCAGTGTTGAGAACGCTGCGCTCGTTTGGAGCAGCGCCTGATGGCATTGTATTGTCGCCACCGATGGTGGTGCCCGGTGCAGTCGATCAGACGCCGAGAATTTTCGCCTTTGTCTTGGCGCAAAACACCGTGACAATCTTGGATGCCACGCATGCGTCAACCCGCG
>JAESTW010000909.1 GCA_016763395.1 Kofleriaceae bacterium | reverse complement strand
GCCATAGAGATAGGCTGGAATCACCATGAGCACGGCGCCTGCTGCGAGCCCCACTCCAAAGGTGAAGTTGGCAATGTAGAGCCCCCACGAAACACGATCACTCATATTTGTAACGACCATGCCTTCGTTGAGCTGGGTTCCGTAGGCATCGAGGCCAACTAGGCCAATCGCGGTAAGTAGGAACATCCACGCATAAAAGCGTGTTCCACCAACAAAGGAGATTCGCAAGCAACTCCAGAGAAATCCTAGGTATGTTTTTTGGTTACTCATGATGGCTTATGCGTCGAAGAAGTAGAAGAAACGTGGCTTGGTTCCGAGTTCCTCTTTAAGGACAAACACTCGTTTGTTTTCCAATACCCAGCGGATATCGGATTTGGGATCCAAGAGATTGCCAAAGACTCTTGCGCCAGTCGGACAGGCTTCGAGGCAGGCGGGTAGTTTTCCCACACGAGTTCTGTGTAGACAGAAGGTGCATTTCTCCATGACTCCCTTGGGACGTATCCGGTTGGAGAGATAGCTTTGATTGGGATTGATTTCGCTTGCTGGAACATTCGGCTTCTTCCAGTTGAAGCGCCGCGCGTGATAGGGGCAGGCGGCTTCACAGTAGCGGCAGCCGATGCACCAATTGTAGTCAACAACCACAATGCCGTCGCTCTGTTTCCAGGTCGCTTTGACTGGGCAAACATCCACGCAGGGCGGGTTGTCGCATTGCTGGCACTGCACCGGCATGTAGTAACTGTCGTCCTGAGGGGTTTCATGCTGATAATGAGCGTTCCCGTGCTCCATGTCGAGGCTTCCCTTTTTCATCTCAAGCACACGAATGTAGGAATTGTTCGTATCCCTGTCGTGGTTGTTTTCGATGTGGCAGGCCTCGGCGCATTTTCGGCAACCGTTGCAAACTGAGAGATTGAGTGCATAGCCGAATTGCACACCCTTTTGCGGGCGAGCATCGACCATGTTGACATCAACTCCGTACTCGGATTTGGACTCCGCGGTTAGCCTAGCCAGTACTTTTTTCATGTCCTCATCGGACAGCTCGCGATAGTGCTGTTGCAGGAAGTCGTCCATGCTTAGGTTGCCAGCAAACTTGGCTAGAGGCGCGGCGGCTTTGGCGAAGGCGGCAGCTCCCAGTGTTGCTCCGGCAATCTGCATAGCGCCTCGGCGGGTAATTTTACTCATGGTTTTCTCCTCCGAATCGCATGTCGATTACAGAGCCGCTATGTGTTTTCTTGAATACGTTTCTGTCTTTGGGGCCCGGCACTGGCATGACTTTCGGATACGCAGGCGAATGTGGACTGTGGCAACTAATGCAGTCATTGCGCTGCTGAGGTCCTCGAGTGAGATCCCAATGGCCACGCATGCCGCCATGGGCGCCGTGATCGTAGGCCTTGCGAATGAGTCCATGACATTGCGAGCAGAGTCTCTGGCTTTGCGCCAAAGGAAAGGTTTCTCCCGCAGATGTGTGAAGTTTGTCTGGGCTGCTGAGCGAGTGGCAATCGCCGCAACTCAGAGTTCCATGCGTTAGACCGATGTTCGCGTGGAAATTTCTCTCGGCGCCATCGTGATTGGCAAACGCCGGGTTCGAACCTTCTCCGTGGCACGTTGCGCATGCAATTCCGACAGGTGTGTTGTCCGTTTCCAGTGCGCTAGTCGTGAGCTTCCCCGAGGAATTGGGCCGGGTGAGTTCGACCTCAAACTGTTGGTCCGACTCATCTAGGGCTATCCAGGGCTGAGGTTCAGTGCGCTCTGCACCCTGGTTGCACCCTCCAGCTAGCGGAAGAAAAAGAAGAAGAAGGGTGGCTCCACAAAAAATACGATAGGAAATCAAAGTATTGTCCGGCAATGGCCATGAAATACATGGTTGGTACCAGCCCTAGCGAAAACTGTGCCAATGAAAACAGCGGTGTATCGGGAAAAGCGGCGCAGTAGAGAGCAATTACTGCACTTCGTTCATGGCGCTGCGAAAAAAATGCGCCGCATGGAGGTCAGCGTAGTTGGACTCCTCCATGCCCTTTTGTCCGCACCGAAGGTCACGCGAGGGGGAAGTGCCGGCGAAGCCTTTTTGAGCGCGTTGGTAGGATAGCTATTGTCCGAGATCGTTCAATATTGCCAGCCGCTTGTGAACCTGCGCTTGTTTTTTTACCCGGATTTCCTTGGAACTTAGAACTCGCGCCAATGGTCCTGTTGGCTCACAGCCCCGATCTCGAAATGCTCTTTTGTAGTCGGCAAATGTTCCGCCCGCGAGATGTGCATCCATCAGTGCCAGTCCGGCTTCGCTAGTCCCTTGGGCAAGCATGTACTCGACCCATGCCCAGCGAGCAGAAGTCGGCCGCACAATGACCTGGCCTTTGAGCCCCTTGCGCAGTCGTTTCAAGCGTTTCTCCACAACTCGGATCCCCGCAAAATTTTCGCCGTCGAGTGGAGTGTGGCGTTTGGCCACAAAGGGCGCGATGCCCAGGGCTACCCGCCCATGTACTTTGTGAATACGCATTGCGAATTCGATGAGTTCATCAATGTCCTCATCCTCTTCGCCAGGCAAGCCGATGATCATGTAGATCTTGAGTGTGTGCAATCCGTGGGCTCGAACCATCTCCGCGCAACGCAAGATATGTCGCTCTTGGGTGACTCGCTCGATCTCGGAGCGCATTCGTTGACTCGGCGCGTCTAGAGCCACGGTCAGTGTCCGATATCCGCCACGGGCCAAGAGCCCGACGAATTCATCGGTAAGTTTGTCCGCCCGAAGTGAGGAAATCCCAATTTCAAGATTGCGATCGACCAAGTGCCGGACAATTTCAGTAATCTGCGGATGGTCAGTGACTGCGGCACCAACGAGTCCGACGCGTTTGGCGTGCTCGGGGATGTGCTCGAGGATCAAGCTCTTGTCGATGGCTCGCATGCCCCCATTGGTGCTTCTGCGCATCACACAATACGTACAGCCACGTGAACATCCCCGCGCAACCTCGGTTAAATACATCGATCGCAGTTCCGTGTTTGGCGTAATAATTTGCGATCGAGCGGGCAGGGTACAAATATCGGCCATCGCTACGGGAGGGCAGATGTCACCGTCAAAACGGGGGACGTAGTAGCCAGGCTTGCCTGAGAAATACTCGCAAATCTTGTCCCGCTTGTGATCGAGTGACAAGCAGACTTGAACCAAGTCGGTAAACAGGGTTTCGCCTTCGCCGACGATGATGACATCAAAAAAAGGCGCAAGCGGAACTGGATTGGAGAAGGTTAGCGGTCCGCCACCAATAAGGATGGGATCGCTGTCGTCTCGATCTTGCCGAAGAATAGGTATTTTACTGAGGCGGAGGCAGTCGATGAGTCCTGCGATTTCTAACTCATAGGCCACGCTGAAGGCCAGCAGTGGGTAGTTTCCGACTTGTGCCCCGGTCTCCAAGGTTAGGAGACCTTCACCCGACTCGAGCGCTTGCTTGGCATCCTCAGGCAACATTGCCCGGTCTGCAGCGATGTCGTCTAGTTCGTTAACCTCTCGGTATAGGCTCTGGTAGCCGAGCGAGGACATTGCCGCGCGGTACGGGCTGGGGTAGACGAAGGCGATGCGGTGGCTAGCATCCTTGTAGATGGTGCCTTGCTCCTCTGCGAGCAATCTTCGGTGCTCGTCTCGTTGTTTGTGTGGTCGCACTCTAGCTTTCCTGTAGGATCCAGTGGGTGACCCAGTTTTCGAATACCCGGGTGGCGTGAGGGCAATCGTGGGCGATATCGTAGGCCATGCCGTCTGCTTTGAGATAACTAGCCATAACCTCTAGGGAAAATTCTGGATGGAACTGTACGCTTCAAATGAAATCACCGCCGGCCAGCGCCTGAACTGGAGTGTGAGAAGAACTCGCAAGTACACGCAGTCCGTTGCTGTAGATCACCGCCTCCTCGTCAACTTTATCGAAGTGGGTCAGGTGGACATCGAAGGACTTTGGCATGCCGCTAAACAACGGATCCACGATGCCGCACGGACTGAGTTCGATAGGCAAACTGCCATGCTCGCCAACTCCCTCTGAGACTATCGTAGGTGCGCCAAATGCACATCCCACCAGTTGATGGCCGAAACACACCCCGAGCAAAGGGGTTTCAGTTTCTGCCGCATCACGAATGCACTCCACAGCGACTTCCATCCACGGTTCTGGCTGGGTAAGCGACGCTGGTGTGCCGGTTATAAGAACCCCGGCAAAATCCCCTAGCGATGGCTGTGTTTGATCGCGAAGGATGTCCCAGGGGATGAGTTCCACTCGATCGCCCACACCACTTTGAAACCAATCCATATAGTCTCCATGACTGTTCGCTATATGTTGCGGCGCGCTGCCACACATGATTGTTAGGATAGGAAGTGCCATGTCTTGTTCCATCTCTGGGGCGCGCATCCTCGCAGGCGCGGACGACGATGTCTACATCCAAATACGGGCATTGGAGACCTTTGTCGTGAGGAACAAAGCCAGGGGGATTTCAGGTCTTCAGTACGTAGTAGAAAGTAGATTGCTCCCGGTTTTTTGGATAGCTTCGCCAGATGAGATCTGCTGTCACCTTACTGGCCTGTTTACCTCTTTTGTCCTGTGGGAGCGATGAGCAGGACTCGGGAGCTGAACTACCGGTTGCCAAAAGCTGGACTGGTTCAGAAGTGGCGGTCCAGCCCGTCGGCAAGCATCAAGGATTGGACATCGGGCTACCCGACGATCCTCACGCTGGGCTTGGCTTGGACATGGGGGCTGGATCGGATCCTCATGCTGGCCTTGGCCTAGGTCTGGGCGGTGACTCCGATCCCCATGCAGGATTGGATCTCGGTATGGGAAGCGTCGCTGGGCTCGGGCTCAAGGCACCAGATCCAGATCGCCAGGTTGATGACAGCCAGTTTCTGTCGGGCTCGCTCTCGATAGCCGCCGAACTGAAGAACGCTGTGTCGGACGGAGTGCTTTTCTTGTCTGTCCGGCCAGTTAACAAGTTAACAGGAGAGTCACTGGGGAGCCCCCTCGCGGTCGAAATCTTGGACTTGAGCTCTTTCCCAATCGAGTTTCGTCTGAGTGGCGCACAGACGATGGTAGCTGGAACAGAGTTTGTCGGTGACGTCTTGATCTACGCTCGAATTGATCAAGATCGGGAAGCATCCACGAGTACTCCTGGCGATGTTGAGGGTAGCGTTCGGGCGACCATTCCGGCGTCCGGACTTCGTTTGGTCCTCGACACCTTGGTGCCATGAGGGTTCAAACACTAGCCAACAAGTAGCGAGATACTTGCCGCGCTGGATAGGAGCAAAAAGAGCAGTGCGCCAATGACCCAATACAGCCGTTGGCTTTTCGCGTTGTTGGGAGTGGTCTTAGCAGTCGTTGGTCCGGAGCCGACTGGTTGCCTGTAGGTCACAACAGCCTCGGTAGCGGAATCTGAAATATCTGAACTTGTTGCGATCCGATTGTATACAGGGGCTCGGTGTAGCGCCTGTCCAGGCATTGGCATCGGTCCCGACTGTGAGCCCGCCTGCGAGCCCGACTGTGAGCCCGCCTGTGCGCCAACAGGCATTGGCATTGGTCCCGATTGTGAGCCCGGTTGCGGTCCAACGGGGAGAGGCATTGGTCCCGACTGTGAGCCCGATGGTCGAATCGGCAAGGGGGTTGCCACCGATTTCGATGCGTTCAGGGTTGCCGCCGGCGAAGGTAGGTTTGTGGCAGAAGGGAAATCGGCTGCGGGCAGTGCTTGGCCGGACAGAGCTGCTGCGGCCATGCCAGGGGGCGCCGGGTTGGGTGGGAACACAGCGATCGCCTCGGTAGTTGCACGGGCAATATCATACGCTTCCGCCGGCCGCGAGGCGATTGCTGGTGGAGCTTTGGCGAACTTAGATGTTGCCAATGCATCAATCTCGGGCGGTGGTGGAAGTACGGTGGGTTCGTCAAAGACATCAACTTGACCTTGTCCGTACTCATCAGCCTCTACGTTGGTTTCGGCAGTAGCCTGGCGACTGCGTGTGATCCTCGCCGGAAGACCGTTGCTTAACGGGCCACCAACGTCGGCAGCCCACTTCGCATCTTCATCTTTGGGAACGGCTGGGCCAGGGGGGGAGGGTTGAAAAGGACTTCTAGCCTCGACGATCGTGGAGTTCTCAAAGTCATGCTCTAGGTCTGGCTCGGTGGCTTCGATTTGCGGGACTGGTGTGTCGACAAGTACCTCGTCGATCGCGCTAACCTCGGACGCAAGAACAATTTGTAGGCTGAGGTCTTGGTTTTCCGCTGTTCCCGGGCGCCCCTGGCTGATCTCGGACAATATGCCACCACGCCTGTAGGCGTCATGATCTCGAGCAAAGGCCCACAATGCGTTTCGGAACTCGTCGGCGCTCTGATAGCGATCGTGTACGTGTCTGGCGAGCGCCTTAAGTACGATTGCATCTAGTGCTGGCGGGATTTCGGCACGCAGGTAGCTTGGCGGATTTGCCTTCGCCGAACGAGCTTGTTTTAGCGTTTCAAACTCGGTGCTGCGCCTGAAAAGTGAGCGTGTGGTGAGCATCTCATAGAGAAGGATTCCCGTCGCAAAGACGTCAGAGCGGTGATCTACGGGCAATCCCCGGATTTGCTCTGGCGACATGTATGCGAATTTCCCCTTTACCAGCCCGGCAAGGGTTTGTGTGGACCGGCCCTCGGCCTTGGCGATACCAAAGTCGATGATTTTCACCTCGCCACCGGACGAAATTAGAATATTGTGAGGGCTGATGTCCCTGTGAACCACCTTGAGTGGGCTGCCACTATTGTCTTTCTTGTTGTGTGCATAGTGCAGCCCTTCGCAGACCTTAAGAGCGACGTAACAGGCCGTGGCGATCTCAAAGTGCGTCCGAGACTTGGCTTTGTGCCTGAGTATGGCCCGCAAATCTTGTCCGTGCACGTACTCTTGCACTATGTAGTAGCGGCCGTCGGTGACGCCCAGATCGAATATTTGTGCAATATTCGTATGGTTGAGTTGACCGGCGATCTTGGCCTCGTCTATCAGCATCGTAATGAACTCGCTGTCCGATGCGATTTGAGGAAGAAGCATTTTAAGCGCAACTTCTCGTTCGAAGCCAGCCTCCCCAAAAGACTTGGCACGATAGACCTCGGCCATACCGCCGTGGCTGATTCGCTCAACGAGCGTATAGTTGCCGAATTGTTTGGCTTCCATAGGAATTCAGACGAGTGATCGCTTGCAATACTAGCAGACAATGATAGGTGTTTTTCAGCCCTGAGAGTGCCCCTTTTGATTATTGTTCAAAGCTATGCCGATTGACATTGCCTCTTCAAGGCGTGATATAAGTCGGCGATGCCAGACTACTCCAAAATTAGAGAAATGATCAGCCACCGAATCGTCATCGAGTACGATACCGGCGCGCGTGTCATTGGCTATGTGGCAAATGTACGCCCTAACGAGGGTGATGTTCAGCTCATCAATCTGTCAAAAGCCATAATCGAGGACAGCGATGGCAACTTGCTGGAAGAACACGAAACATTCTCGATTTGCCCTAATGTACTCACCGGTTTGCACCTCGAAGAAGGCCCATCGGGTGGCTAGATGTCCTCGGCCCTGAAACAGTGATTGCGCACTTTTTCACCTAAGCCAGGTGTCTATCTGTGTGCGTATGCCACACAGCAGCTCAATTCTGGCTTCTGGCGCCAGAGTTGGCGCTAGAGGCGGGGCAAAGAGTTGGAGCTAAGATTCTTTCGTACCGGCAGCTGTCGCGTCTGGGGCACGTGAGACGCCCTCAAATTGAGACACCAGTTTGTCATCGTATTCGTCCGCTAGGTCTCGAACTGCGGAGATAAGATCCCAGAGTTCACTGCGGTCGAGGTCCATCGTGCTCCTCTCGCTGGTGAGCAGGATTTGATTGTCATCCAAGGCGAAGGCTGCGCCACTGACATGCGATGAATTTAGCTGTAGGAGCTTCTCGTAGAGTGCTAGCCGGTCGACGCTAGCGCTGAGACTGACCACCGTTGCTACCACGCGAACTCGATAGCTATGCTTTCCTTTTCTAAGCTCAATACGAGTCCATGCTGAGCCTTTGCGCACCCTCCACGACGGTGTTTGTGCAAAGTCATCCGTTCTGCAATCTTCGACAATGTGTCCGAGGTTGATCAGAATATCTTCGATCATCGCAATCGTTGATTCCATATTTGCCTCCCGCTGATTCGCGAAGAGGGGCGCCTGTGGTTCAGCTTGCTTGG
Source organism: Kofleriaceae bacterium (assembly GCA_016763395.1). Classification (GTDB taxonomy): domain Bacteria; phylum Myxococcota_A; class Polyangia; order Haliangiales; family Haliangiaceae; genus NORP324. The sequence continues at coordinate 182 of JAESTW010000909.1, read as the reverse complement.
AGGACATGAGTGTTGTTCCTAGTCTAGTTTCGTCCGCGTCCAAAATCGAGAATTAGTGTAGGTGCACTGTGCAGTGCTTCATCTATTTCATCCGCCCCTATGCCAGCTTTAAACCTTTCCTTAATTTCAGTATCTTTACGGAAAGGCAACCTCCAATGCTTCGCAACTCTTTCAAGGCTAGG
>JAESTW010000908.1 GCA_016763395.1 Kofleriaceae bacterium | reverse complement strand
GTCGCGGGCCAAACGATGCCTTGTGTTGGGGAGCTACCGAAGAAGATGGCATGATTGCCGTGTCCGCCGTTGTGGAGCCAGTGGCGTTACCTGCATTTGATGCAAAAGTAGGAACGGTCACCAGCTACAGTGCGATCTCTTCCTGTCGCGATGGAGCATGTTGGTCTGTGGTTCCACCGGACAACCAAAGTGAGAAGGCTTTCCAACTCAGTGGCATCCAGCAACTCGCCAGTGGCTCTGAACATGGGTGCCAGCTGCTCACAGGAGGTCAAATTCACTGCGAGAACACGACGGGCCAGAGATCTAAAGGGCTGGTCGGGTGCCGGCTGCCCATAGTTGGTCAGATTCACTGTGAGGGTGGTGACTTCGGGAGACTTGGAGTGGTGGACGATGCTGGCATGTTACAAACTGTCCGGGCCAGTGTACTTGCCGTCGGCGATACCCATAGCTGTGTGATAGATCCGAAACGTGGTGTGTTGTGCTGGGGAGACAATGAGAGAGCACAGCTTGGTGACGGTAGCTGGGGCACCGCGGTCCCCCGTCCAACAAAGGTTGCCTTTGCATCTCCACTGAGTGAGCTAAAAGCATCTCGGCGCATGAGTGATTGGCCATGGCGCACCATTGCTCTTCGCAATACTCAGCTCGTCTGGTGGGGGGATACACAGGCCCCCAGTGTGAGTGAATCAAGCCCTCAGATGAACCACGTAGATTTCAATGGTGAGCAAGTGTGTGGGGCGACGGACAAAGGACTCTTTTGTGCAGCGCTCGCTGGGGAGAAGCTAGACTGGCACCGACTCTCCACAACTCAATTTGATCAAATCAGTGCTGGCGGACATCACTTTTGTGCACGAGACAAACGCGGACAGGCGTGGTGTTGGGGGGACAACGACAAGGGCGCGCTTGGGGATGCTAGTCACGTGGCGCAGGTCTCGCCCGTTCGTGTCCGGGACCTTACTACCGTCGAACAAATTCTCTCAGGTGATGCACACAGCTGTGCTCGTGACTTTAGTGGCCAAGTCTTCTGTTGGGGTAAGAACAACCAGGGACGTCTCGGTGATGGAACAGCGAATCACAGTGCGACGCCTGTGGCCGTACTTGGTCTCAGCGATGCAATCGATCTCTCCATTGGCAAGGACACGACTTGCGCAGTGCGAGAAGGCGGACAAGTCTCATGTTGGGGACGACGATTCACAGGGGGAAGCCTGGAGCTAAGAGATGTGCCCGTTGACTCGGCTATAAAGGTGAGCGTTGGCTGTGACCATGCGTGCTCGCTGTCCGCCGCGGGTGTGGTGCAGTGCTGGGGGGACAATGAAAGCGGACAGCTTGGTGCTGTACTGGGAACACTCGAGACCAATCCTGCAGGTGAGTCGAGCGGACCATTCTGGATGAGATCTTATCTCGGCCCGTCCACAGTAGCTGGGTTGCCACCAGCACGTAAGGTTGTAGCGGGTTGCAGCAGTACCTGTGCCGAGACCGTGGAGGGCGAGCTCTATTGTTGGGGGCATCATTCGACGATTGGGGATGAAGAGCAGCGTGGCTTTCGGGCCCAGCCAAAACGCATCGCTGTCCCAAACAAGGGATGGCCTTTCTTTAGCCCGATGAGTTCGCCGTAGGCTAGTCCTCAATCACCGCGACTGGAGAGTGGAAGTACCAAGGTGGGGAACAATGCTCCAATGTAGTTCTCGTACCCACCCGCATGTGCTAGCAATTTAAGATAGTTAGATGGTTGTTCTTTTGGAACGGATTGTGCTTAAACGGAATACATGCTCCAAGTTCGATGTATAGCTCTGCTCCTTAGCTCCATGGCTCTGATGATTGGATGCGAGTATGAGGAGCAGTTTGAGATCGATAGAAGCGCCAAGTCCGATGGGGCGGATCTGTCCGAATACAGCGAATACTGCGATGCAGAAAGCGAGTGTACCCAGGCGCCACAACCCACTAAAAATCGTTGTGTCTTTTTCCTCGGTTTCGACGGCTCTGGCGTGTACTCCCCGGACACCAACACTGCGGTTGGTACCTTTTACAAAATGGTTCCTGGCCCAGCGGCACAGGGAGCAAATGGTAAGCGGGCGGGAAGCGTAAACGCAGATACAACCAGAGCCTATATCGAAGGTGTTCCCAGTCTCCCATTTGGGAGTTCTGCCGAGCGAGTTACCCGCGGGCTCAGCGCAGTATGCCAACACCTGGAGAAACGTCCGGAGCCCTGTGACATCATTCTGATGGGATACAGTCGTGGTTCCGTAATAGCCAACCATGTAGCCAAGGCGCTCAACGAAGAGGGCTGCACCCCTAGCGGAAAGCATCGCGGGACAGAAATAGCGTTTTTCGGTTCATTCGATCCTGTCATCAACGAGATGGGCTTCGAATGGAAAAACTTCTCAGGAGTCTCCCAGGGCTGGACAACGACGGTTCCAGGGAACGTGAAACGATTCCAGCAGGTTTACAAAAAGCAGTTGTCCGATCCTCGTTGGGGCCTTGGAGCGATTCTCAAGTCATCACCGCACGACGACGACAATGTGGAATCATCGTGTAGTAGTGCCCTTGATTCGGGTGATCATCCCGATGGAGAAGACTGGCATCATGGAGAGATCGGACACTATTCACTACCTCAAAACATAGTGCAGTGCTCATTGGCACAGCATGGCATCGCAGTAGAAACTCCGATTTGCAGTGACTGCGAAGATGAGAACGGCGATGGATGGGGCTGGGATAGTGACAATGAGCGCTCCTGCAGAATTTCCAAACACTGCAACTAAAGCGCCTCGAACCCAGAATCTGTTCTTTTATTTCTCCCCACACCCTAATCCCAGCGTCGCAATCTACAATTGCCCGCATTCCGACCTGAATATCCATGAAGCTCAAACGACACTACCTGCAACTCGTCACTTCCGTAACTCTCGCAAGTGCTGTGGCCTGCTCATCGCCTGTTGGCTCCGGCCAAAATCCGGACGCGGCCAGCTTAGGTCCGGACGCGGCCAGCTTAGGTCCCGACGCAGCGAGCTCACTTCTCGACGCAGCCTTCTCTCTTCCGGACGCCAGCAACCGCCAGAATCCCATGGGAGTCGATCCCAATTTGCAAGACGACGGCAGCTCTTTTACCCTACTACACGATGGTCGGACGAAAGAAGAATTCGTAGAGGACAACTGGGTTGAATTGCAACGCATGGTCATCCGTGTTAACTCGACACTTGATAGTATATATAGCAGTACGCGGCTTCTAACGACTGCTGACGTGGTATTGGCTCTCTATGCCGAGATGGCTATCCACGGCGATGGCACTGTAGACATTTTCGCAACGCACAGCGAAGGGGAGCGGGGCCTGGTCCCTCTGCCTTCGAATATCTCGTACTGGATCGGCAACAGTGCTCCCCCATGGGACAGCCTTCACAGCATTGAAGACAACATATTTTCCTTCGCATATTATTTAGGACAGATAAAAAACAAAGAAGTTGGCGAAAGCGCTGGACGAACCTTGTACGGAGATCTCTTTTTGTTTCCGGGTGTCGCCGACCAGTTTTTACCTGAGGCCCGAGTGGCCGCTGGTGTACTTCACGGCTACTTCTATTCGGGAGCCTATATTGACGGTGCGACCATTCCCTTCGATGCCATTCTCCAAGGCTTGTCCAACGGTGACTCTCTACCGAGTATTCTCCAAGGTACTGGCTACAAAAACGCCACTCCCGAGCGAATTTACATCCTAGAAGGACGCCAGCGAAACCTAGACGCGGCTAGCCTTCTGTGGACTAGACTTCTCTTTCCGTAGCATTCTCATTCCCTCCCCACCGTTGTTTGTTGACCAAGCTGGCTCAACTCCTTCGCTCAAAGCGACAGTGCCAACCCTGAGTGGTTAAGCCTCGGACATGAGGGGGGAGTATTCACCTCTCCCACCTACGAGCCCTTCACTTCAACATGTTGGGCGTAGAGTGTCTTGTGGCACTGATGCGGCCGGTGACGGCAATGGTGCCGAATGCTATTGTGACGCCAGTTGCGAGGCATTTGACGACTGTTGCATCAACCGTTTGGATGTCTGTAGCGACAATGATGATGGCAGTGGCCAGGCGAATGCGGGATGCGAACTTTCCTACTGCGGAACAGAGACGCCCAACACCGAGGCCGATGGCACCATCTGTTACTGTGACAATGGTTGCGAGGAATATGATGATGTTGTGGCAATCGCAGCTCGGTTTGCAGCGTAGATACTTAGCGGTGCCGATTAACCATCCCGGACAAGTATTTTCCACAATGAATGAGTAGCTTGCCCTCAAGCTTCCACTCAACTGCCCGAGTTTCATATTGGGACTTGGATTTTGTCTGGAGGGTGATTGTGGAAGAAAAAGTAATATTGGTGATCGACGATTCGCCGCTTGCGCCATGCGCAGTGCGAGAAGTACTAGTTCCACTCGGCTACAAAGTCGAGAGGGCCGTCAATGAAGCAGATGCTCTGGATAGGATAGCCAACGAGTCCATTGCTCTGGTTCTCGTTGACATGAGAACTCCTTGCACGAGTGGCCTTGAAGTTGTCCGGGCACTCAGTGATACCGACGATTCTGAGAGCCAGGTTCCGGTCGTCATTCTCAGTGCAGAGGGACAGCCGCATCTAATCGAAAAAGCTCGTAATGCGGGAGTCAAGGCGTGGCTTGTTAAGCCCTTTGACCCGAAACTATTTGTAACGGCAGTAAACAGATACTGCCGGACATAGGAGGAATGACATTAGAGGAATGACATTAGAGGAATGACATAGGAGGAATGACATAGGAGGAATGGCTTAGAAGTCGATGCTAAGCCCAGCGCCAACAGAGCGTGGAGTGAGTTGTGGAGTGACGACCACTCGGTTTTTCTTGGTCTGGCGTCCGGTCATTTTCTCTTTGTCGCCATCATTCAAGACCCATCCTTTGTAGCCAAAGTAGACGGTAGCCAACGCAGCGACAGCAGTTCCGGCGATGAAGATGTTTGTCATGGTGGCGGCGTCTTCGCCTTCGTCGCAGGCCCTGACCAAGTCGGCAAGGGCGGCGTTGACCACGGCGTCACCAGTTGAGCCCGCATTTCTCGCCTTTCCACATGAACCATCGCCACCAACGTCAGCAGCCAACCGTTGGAACTCGGGTAAATTGATTGCGCCAGCAGTCGATTCCAACGTAGCGAATGCACTTTCTTTATCGTCTTTCAGTTCGCCAATGACCTTGAAGCCGTTGTACGCAAAGCCCGCTGCCATACCGCTGGTGACCAAAACTCCGCCAATAAAAGCGATTTTCCAACCAGTGCCGGACGAGGCGGTATCAGATTCTCGTGGCTCGCGTCTCACACGTGTCTCCAATAGCCCAATACTCAGGTCAGCGGTTTTGC
>JAESTW010000907.1 GCA_016763395.1 Kofleriaceae bacterium | reverse complement strand
GATTGCGTCAACATCGAGTTGCGTGATGTCTTTGCTGATAATGCGGATTCGGGCCACGAGCGACCAAGACTATCACCCGCCCTCGACCGCAGGTAACTCAAATGACGCATCCACTTCCGCATGGCCTGCTCCCACAGCGGCCAATCGTCTCAACCAGTTGCAACGCCCCGCTCACACACTCACGGTGACTCAACCCTGCATCCCAGTGGCGAGCAAAAAACGGCGATCGATAACTTTTCCGTTCTTTCTTGCCAGCACCGTTGACACTCCCGCCTGGTTCACGTAGATAGCTCTCACTTGATGCGGGGTGGAGCAGCCCGGTAGCTCGTCGGGCTCATAACCCGAAGGTCGCTAGTTCAAATCTAGTCCCCGCTACCAACTATATATATATCGGCGGCCCTTAACGGGGTCGCCGATTGTAGTTTCGGAGAGCGTTTTGCCGGTGCGCTGAATGCGAGCTTATCGAATTCGCTTGCGGCGCAAGATCATTAGTCCCAACAAGAAGAGACCAGCGCCGAGCCATGGTAGTGGATCTCGCTTGGTACCAGCAACGGAGCAACAGCCGCCGGTTTCTGCCGCTGATTGACAGACAAAGTCGCCGCTTACCGCAGCTACACACTCAAAGTCCATTGCGCAACCGCCGGTGACATTGGGGTTACACGTTACTGTACATGACTTAGAATCTCCAAAGTCAGCACAGACGCCTTCCACACATTCTTGAATTATATCGCAACTCTCTCCGAGCTCTTTGGTTGCAGGCGGAAATGAGCAGCGTCCGTTTTCGCAAGACTGAAACTCATGGCAGGAGTCTGCGTTGGCGCAGGGCGAACCTTTTAGAACAGTAACCGCGGCGACCGACTCGTTTCCAATATCGGAGTAGGCCTTAATCTCGATGTCCAAATAGCCATCAGCCAAGTTCTCAGGAGCTTGAATGTTGTAGTTGATGTTGTTCTGCTGAGTCGCGTAGTCATTGCCTTCGACAGTGGCGACGACAGAACCATTGACCCAAACTTCGCTGTGGCTGATCAAACGTTCGTCACTCGCGTTCCAAAAGATAGGGAAACGACCCGTGACCATTCCGTCCATCGTTGGCAATGCGATGTTGACCGCCGGGGCTGGGATAACGGTAGTGCCTTTGCCAAATACATTGAGAAGCTCTCTGTGAGAGTTTTGCGTAGAACCAGAACAACGACACGAAGCTGCTTGCGAAAACTCGCCACAGGGATAGTTCTGATTGCGGAAGTATTTCTTGCCACAACCGGGAAGGTAGGTCATCGGGTCGAGGCAGTTGAATGCGTGGTTGGGCAAACCGAATGAGTGAGCAGACTCCTGCGCGACCGTCCAACACATGTTGATTGCGTTGCCGTCTTGGTTGGCAAAGCTGAAACTCATTACGTTGTTAAGAGGTTCACAATCTGCTGGTGCGATTCCGCCGATGCCGGCTCCCAGTCCGAGTTCACTTGCCGACCCAGCCAATATCGCCTCGTGGTGGAAGAGTTCTGTGCCAGGATCTACGGTAACGACTTCGACATCATAGGGTGCGTAGACATCGCGAATACAGTCGATCGTATCGTTCCAAACTTCGTCCGACCATCGAAATTCTGACAAGAGCTTAGTGCCCGACGCGATACTCGAAGAGTTCGACCTGGTGTCATTGAGACCAGGATTGATAGTACAACCGCCAGTGCATCGGTTGATGAAAAGGATCTTGGAGATCTCAGCGGCAGCTGCAGCCTCTGGAACCAAGTCGTTTATTGGGTCAACCCAAACCAGAGTCGGAACACCCCGTACATCGGCTTCTAAATCGGGCCCTGTTGGCGAATCCTGTACTGGCGATGTTTCTCCGGCGGCAGCAATACTCGGCAGGAGCAGCGTGAAAGCGAGGGCATACTTCAGTGACGATCGGGACATAGGAGCTTTCTATACCATTTGGGGCCCGATCACTAGCTAGCATTTACTAACCAATCGCGAAGTCAGCGCTTCAGCTGAAATATGGATCCCCGCAGTATCCCAGCAGTATTCCAAAAGGAGAGAGCAATTGCTGTGACCTTGGTCGGATCTCCTTCGAATCTGAGCGCACGATTTCAAGATCTTAGCGCTGACACATGGTATCCGGTGTTCGCAAAATCAATCGGCCGTGCTTTCACTCTTGACTCTAGTATTCCAGAGGGTTAGGTGTACCGCCGATCTACATGGAGTAGCGTTATGGACCTCGAAAAAGTAAGAAACATTGGTATTTCCGCCCACATCGATAGTGGGAAAACCACGCTCACAGAGCGCATCCTCTTTTACACAGACAAAATCCACGCGATTCACGATGTTCGTGGCAAAGACGGTGTTGGCGCCAAGATGGATTCCATGGAGCTCGAACGAGAGCGCGGAATCACGATTGCATCTGCGGCAACGCACTGCGAGTGGAAAGAACACAAGATCAACATCATCGACACTCCGGGTCACGTTGACTTCACTATTGAAGTTGAACGCTCTCTGCGAGTTTTGGACGGTGCGATTCTTGTCCTATGTTCGGTAGCTGGCGTTCAGAGTCAGTCCCTTACCGTTGATCGCCAGATGAAGCGTTACAACGTTCCTCGCGTTGCCTTTGTCAACAAGTGCGACCGGACAGGTGCAGACCCTATCCGAGTTAAAGACCAATTGATTGAGAAGCTCGGACACAACGCTGTCATGATGCAACTTCCAATCGGTCTTGAAGAGAAGCACGAAGGAATCGTCGATCTCGTTACCATGAAGGCACACGTCTTCAAAGGTGACAATGGCGACGACATTCACATTGGCGAAATCCCAGCAGAACTCCAAGAACAAGCTGAAGAGTACCGAGAGAAGCTTCTCGATGCGGCTTCGATGTTCTCCGATGAACTGATGGAAGCGATGCTAGAAGAGACCGTCACCGAAGAGCTCTTAGTTGATGCGGTTCGAAAAGGCTGCATCTCTCGCGACATGACTCCAGTCTTCCTCGGTTCTGCGTACAAGAACAAAGCAGTTCAGCCTCTTCTCGACGGCGTTCTTGCCTACCTTCCCAACCCAATGGAAGTTGAGAACTACGCGCACGATCTCGACAACGACGAAGCCAAGGTCATCCTTACTTCTGACTGTGAGAAGCCAACGGTTGCTCTCGCCTTCAAACTAGAAGACGGTCGCTACGGACAGCTCACCTACATGCGCGTCTACCAAGGTTCGCTCAAGAAGGACGACGTTGTATTCAACTCTCGGACGGGCAAGAAGATCAAAATTGGTCGCCTTGTACGAATGCACTCCGACGAGATGGAAGACATCACACGAGCCGACGCTGGTGACATTGTCGCTATCTTTGGTGTCGACTGTAACTCCGGCGATACTTTCACCGACGGTCAGATGAACGTCGCAATGAGTTCGATGTTTGTTCCCAACGCTGTGATCTCAGTGGCTATCAAGCCTATCGATCACATTGCAGAGAACCAGATGTCCAAGGCTCTTCGCCGATTCACCAAGGAGGATCCAACCTTCCGCGTGTCGGTCGATCCAGAGTCTAACGAGACCATCATCCGCGGAATGGGCGAGCTTCACCTCGAAGTGTACATCGAGCGAATGAAGCGCGAGTACAACGCTGAAGTTACTACTTCACCTCCACAGGTTGCGTACCGTGAGACCATCACTCGCAAAGCTGAGTTCAACTACACTCACAAGAAGCAAACTGGTGGTTCTGGACAGTACGGCAAGGTCATCGGATTCATCGAGCCTATCGATGCCGACGACGACCTCGATTACGAGTTCATCGACAAGATCAAAGGTGGCGCGATTCCCAAGCCCTTCATCCCTGCAGTCAACAAAGGCTTCAAGGGTTCTATGGTCAAAGGTCGCCTCCTTGGATACCCAGTCGTCAATGTCCGAGTCCAAGTCAACGATGGTTCTTTCCACGCAGTTGATTCGTCCGAGATGGCATTCCAAGAAGCCGCACGTGGCGCTTGGCGCGAAGTCTACTCCAAGGCGAGGCCCAAGATTCTTGAGCCGATCATGCGAGTGGTTGTCGAATCTCCGTCTGAGCACAACGGTGCCGTTATTGCCACGCTCATGCAGCGCCGTGCGATGATCATCGGTTCACAAGAAGACGACCTCAACGTAACCATCGAAGCCGATGTTCCTCTCTCCGAAATGTTCGGTTACTCGACGACTCTTCGGTCCGGTACTCAGGGCAAAGCGGAATTCAGCATGGAGTTTGAGAAGTACGCACAAGTACCGAACGCCATCGCTGAAGAGCTTATGGAAAAAGCGAAAGAGAAGAACGGCAAGTAGCCGGTCTTAGTCGCAATTACGAAAGGGCAGGCTTCACGGTCTGCCCTTTTTTTTGCTCTTTATTCTCTGTGCCCAGACGCGTCGGTGCAGATTTGGTAAATTTCCTTTCGACTATGACCACCCGGACGAAAGCAGAGTAAGAACGATGTGGGCTCAAATTGTTCACTTCGCTGAGCTCTGGGCACCCGTACTGATCTCGGTATCGGTCAGCATGGTCGTAATCACGACCGTACATAAGTTACTCCACAGGCACTACAAAAGCTCTCCGGGAGCCCACACAGGTGTTGTCGGCCCTCTAATTACCTTCGCGCTATTTGGCGCCGGACTGATTAGTACAATACTGGTGCTACCGATCGGGGATACTCCGCGCGGACAACTTCTGGGACTGCTTGGATTGTTAACCACGGCGGCAGTCGCGCTTTCCTCCACGACCTATCTAGGGAACGCCATGGCGGGTCTGATGTTGCGCGCGATTCGGAATTTCCGTCCGGGCGACAGCATTCGAGTTGGCGAGCATGTTGGGCGCGTGTCCGTGTTGGGAATCTTGCACACCGAGATACAGACCGAAGACAGGGACCTTACGACTCTGCCCAATATTTACCTAATCACTCACCCTGTGACGGTATTGCGCAATTCAGGGACGGTTGTGTCGGCTACCGTTTCTCTTGGCTACGACATTCCCCACCAAGAAGTCGAAACTCATTTGCTAGCAGCTGCGACCAAAGCCGGACTCGCGGATCCTTTTATTCAAGTTGTCGAACTCGGTGACTACTCGATTCTGTATCGCGCCGCCGGGTTCTTGGTCGAGATCAAACAGTTGCTAACCACACGCTCCAATCTGCGCAAAGCAATGCTCGATAGCCTGCACAGTGCCGATATCGAGATCGTATCGCCGCGTTTTATCAACCAGCGAAATCTCAGTCCCCGCTCGTCAACAGTCCCGGACAAAGTCCCTGAACCTGCTGTTGTAACCACAGAGGTCTCTCCGGAAGCGCGAATCTTCGACAAGGCCGACGCCGCGGAAGCGCAAGACAAGATAAAGATAGAAGTCTCTCGTTCAGAGAAGCTCGTAGCGGACATCAAAGAAAAGATTGACGACAGCGCATTCAAAGAGGAAAAGCTGGAACTTCAAACAGAGCTGCAAGTCGCCGAGAAACGACTTAGTGCCCTGGTCGAATGTGCCAACACTGAACCGGATGAAACCTAGGATCCACCGACGGCATCCGAATGGAGTCAATAGAGCCGATCCTCAATAGAGCCCAGCCTTGAATCCAATCAGTCGATACCGCTTCCTGATCATCGCAATCTCGTTTTCGATTGCCGTGCACGCAGTCTCACTCCTTGCGATGGTCCTACTTCTAGAGCCAGGTCTGGACACACAAGCCAGTGTCTTAGAACGTGCGCGTTACGTCGCGGACAACCCATGGCTCTGACGAATTGGTTGGTTACCGTGGCAAATTACCGCTGCCTCGGATCTCTTGGTTAGCGTGGCGATCGTGCGTTTTATTGCGCTCACTCCAGATCGCAACGGACGTTGGGCGTCCTGGGGTGCGTTGCTCGGAACCTTGACTGCCATCATTCCCGATCAGTGGGGGGAGCTTCTCTTTGTCCGAGAACACATGTCGCTCGCACGGGAAGTCGTTGCGGGTGGCGACGCAGCCGTATTCCTAAAGTC
>JAESTW010000906.1 GCA_016763395.1 Kofleriaceae bacterium | reverse complement strand
AACCGCGGGAGGCCTCAACGTAGATAGAGCGTTCTTTGATGTCTTTGTCGGTGTAGTACGAATATGGTGACACAAGCTCAGCAAGCTTGGGTTCGCCGCCCTTTATGAATTTTTCTTCTGGACGAGTCTTCTCAAACAGAATTTCTCGGCATATCTCGGCAAAGGCCAAATCGCCTTCACCGATCACCGTATAGTCCGCAAGCTCGGTTAGCTCCTGCTCTTCATACTCATGGCTCACCTCGGGTCCGCCGAGAACAATCACCAGAGAAGGCGCAACACTCTTGAGGATGCGCACCAATGACAAGGTTTCCACTGCGTTCCAAATGTAGACACCTAGTCCGAGGATTTCCGGCTGGGTCTCTAGAATTTTCTCAGCCAAATCGCAAGCACGCTCGCTCCAGATATACTCCTGAATCTCTGTGTCCTCTTGCAGGTCGCCCATATTGGCGTAGAGGCAACGAAGTGCCAGGGAACAATGCGCATACTTAGCGTTTAGGGTACTGAGAATAATTCTAGGCATAGGAGGCTACTCACAAAGTCCGTTGCAATAAATAAAATCATCGGCGCCGTTTGTCACGATGACAACGACCAAGGTATCGGCAGAAATCGCGGAGTCCAAGCCCTGATACGCCTGAAACAATACGTCTGCATGCGCGGGGCTGTAGGCCAATACGGCCAAAATCTGCTTGGTCCATCGATCGCCACTACTCACGTTGGCAGAGCTCACCAAGACATCAGCCAACTTGCCGGACAGAAGCTCCTGAGCACTCGCAAGAGGATAGGGATTTGCAAAGGGGAAGGCCACGGCTCGAGTTACACTCACACCGATTTTCCCGCCATCAATCTCCGCTAAGAAGTCGGTAATTTTCCCCTGCGTGTCATAGACAATCTCATTTTCGGTTTTGAGCAAGGCGGCATCCTCACAGCGTTGCAGGGCCTCGAACGCGAATACCTCGCTGAGTACCGAGCTACCGCCAGCATTGCCATCGGCGATGATTTCTTGTCCGCCTAGGGTCAACATGCCTAGATCTGCATCGGTGTAGAGCCTGTCAAAATCAATAGCGAGCCGAAAGAACCCGGACATGTCCGATGTCAGTTCGTCATCCAGAACATCACACTCACCGGAAAGTGCTCCAAAGCCAGGGTGCGGAAATACAGCCGCGTCGCTCTCAAGTCCAGCATCACTTGCTATCGCCGCATCGAGCAAAGCCCCAGAATCCACCTCTACCGCAGAGGATTCATCACCACAGGCGATACTTGCCAACGTCATAGGCAGCAGACAAAGAGACAAAACGATTCTATAGCTGTTCATCATCGTTACCATGCTGTTGGTTTGTAATCCTTGAGGAAGAGTCCCCACTGGTGGTTCCCGGAATTCATGCCGCTAAAGATTGGATCGACGATTCGGGCAGCGCCATCAACGATATCCAGCGGCGGATGAAATCCGTGCTCTGCCTCTTTCCGCGCGGCATGGTCCGCCGGGTCTTCGTCACTCACCCAACCTGTATCCACACTGTTCATATGAATCCCATGCTTCACGTAGTCTACCGCCGATGTCCGGGTCATCATGTTTAATGCTGCCTTGGCCATATTGGTGTGCGGATGCTTATCGGTCTTGAAGCTTCGGTAAAATTGCCCCTCGACAGCGGAGACGTTGACGATATGCTTGTCCTCCGATGTCCGTCGCATCATCAGTTCTTTGAGCCGAGCATTTAGCAAGAAGGGCGCTATCGTATTGACGAGCTGTACTTCTAAGACCTCTACCGTACTCACATCCGCCAGTGGCAAGCGCCAGCTATTTATCTTTCGCCTATCGACCTGCTGCAGGTCCTGGTCGAGCAAGCCCTGGGGGAAAATGCTCTCTCCTCCGAGCTTGTCCTCATCGAGCAAAATCGCTTGCGAGAGTTCTGCCGAATCGGGAAGTGCGTCACCGGACAAAGTGACAGCGTCTGTAGGGCTGGCGCCCGTTGAACAGGCCAGTAGCGATGCTTCGCAAGCTGGTAACAGACCTCGCTCACCCGCTTCTCCTTGTAGCAAGTGCTGATAGAAGCCCGCTGGCCGGCGCACCGTTTGGCAGGCATTGTTGATGATGAAGTCCAACTGCGGTTGCGAGGTACAAAGATTTCTAGCGAAGGTCTCGACACTCGGAATATGTCTCAAGTCGAGGCCGTGAATCTCCAGTCGATGCGCCCATTGTGCTGCGTCTGATTCTGCTGCGTAGCGCCTGGCAGCGTCGCGGGGAAAGCGTGTCGTCACAATCACCTTGGCGCCCGCCCGCAAGAGCAATATCGCTGCCTGGTACCCAATTTTGACTCGGGCACCGGTTATCAGGGCAATTCGGCCGGACAAGTCTGCTCGCTGAGTGCGTTTTCCGTAGTTGTAGTCGGCGCACGAAATACAGAGAGAGTCATAGAAGGAATGTAGCTCGCTATAACTCTCTTTGCAGATGTAGCAATTGCGCTCCCCCGAAAGCTTGGCCGCTCCCTCGCCAAGTTCACTCTTGCCCAATGACTGCACAAGCTCTGGCGGAGTGCGGTAGTTTGGCGTCTGAAACACAAGTTCCCGGCGTTTGGCGCGAATACCGGTCCCCGCCAAGACTCTGCCGTTCGCATCGCGTTCTACTTTGCGACGACGTTTGCGAACTTCTCTGGCAAGCTCGCGTTTGGCGTAAGGCCCTGGCCTAGCCACCTGCCCTGCCCGAATCAATAATTCTCGGTGGTCGTCCTCATCCAGGTCGGCCAGAAGTCGCCGATTATCCGACAGTTCACGCAACACCTCGATCGCCGCCTTCACCCGAGTGGCAAACTCAGAGTCCTGGCAATCAGGTGTTTCGGTCTCGGACAACGAAGTACCCGAGCTACGCGCTCGTCAAAAAGTTCATCACATCGCCATCGGCGACCACGTACTCTTTGCCTTCTATTCGCAGTTTGCCCGCCGCTTTGACTTTGGCCTCAGAGCCCAGGGCGTCAATTGCATCGTAGGCCATCACCTCTGCGCGAATGAAGTGCTTCTCAAAGTCGCTGTGAATAACGCCGGCAGCCTCTGGCCCCTTTGCTCCAGAGCGAATTGTCCACGCGCGAGTCTCTTTCGGACCAGCAGTGAGAAAGGTGATCAATCCCAAAAGCTCATAGCCCGCTCGAATCACTCGATTGAGTCCGGGCTCTTCTAGCCCCAGAGTCTCTAGAAACTCTGGCCTGTCTTCTGGTGAGAGTTGGGCAATGTCACTCTCGATTGCGGCACTCACTGCCACGATCCCAGCACCGCGAGCTTTGGCAAGCTCTGCGAGTTTTCGGTAGTGCTCTGAATCCTCGGGACTACCCGCGTGGTCCTCAGCAACGTTGGCAACATAGAGCACTGGCTTGGCTGTCAACAGCTGTAGCTCTCGAAGAATATTGGCCTCGTCATCGCTGCATTCAATTCCCCGGACAGGCATGCCCCCGTCCAAGCGAGCGATCACACGCTCCATAAAAGCAACTTCCATTTTGGCTACGGCAGCCGCGTTGCCTACCGCCTTCGTTAGCTTGGCATTTTTCGCACGACGCTTCTCGGCGGTCTCCAGGTCGCGCAGTCCAAGCTCGGTATCGATGACATCGACATCGGCAATCGGGTCAATCGTATTGCTTACGTGAACAATGTTTTCGTCTTCAAAACACCGGACAACATGAGCGATCGCATCAGTCTCACGAATGTTGGCCAAGAACTGGTTGCCCAATCCCTCGCCCTGGGATGCACCTTTGACGAGCCCGGCAATATCGACAAATTCCAAGGTGGCGTAGAGAGACTCTTTGGAGCTGTAAATCTCAGCCAAACGAGCCAGACGAGTGTCGGGCACGGTGACCATTCCGACGTTGGGCTCAATGGTGCAGAAGGGGAAGTTCGCAGCTTCCGCCCCGCCGCTCGCGAGCGCGTTAAATAGAGTTGATTTGCCTACGTTCGGGAGGCCGACGATACCCATCTTGACTGTCATGGCAAGGCACCCAATCATGCTCAATGCGCCAGGTCAAGCCCGATTTGCGTGGGTCTTGCAATCAGAGCAAAACAGCGGGCAGGAATGCTTCCTGAACCTGCTCGCCTGGCTGAACTCCACCTAAATAACCTCGTTGGGGAGAAACAGTGTATGCTTGGCTCTACCATGAGCACCAGTTTGCGTAGTCGCGGAATGCCTTGGGTGGTTTTCTGTTGGCTCGTGCCATCTGCGGCACTTTTGTCATCGTGTTTTTCTCCCCAGCGGTCAGACGCCTTGTCTTGCTCTGTTGAAGGGCAATGCCCAGGGCTGCAGGTCTGTGACTATGACCAAATATGTCGGGATTTGTATTCTGTCGATGGTGGAGCGACCGTGGTTGACAGCGGGGCCGAGTTTGTAGACGCAGCGCTTCCCGATGCTGAAATAGTACGTCAATCTATCGTTCCGGTCGGACGAACGACAACTACCGATCCTCTCGGACTTACCTTTGGAGACGAGTTTGGCCCGATCCTGTGTCCCCCCGGCGAAGTGATGTACGGTTATGAAGGCTCCAACAGTTCTGCCGCAGGATTATGCAGATTGCGCGCGCAATGTGGGCATCTACAGACCAGCCTGCTCGGAGTCGAGCTAATTCGAGACGGGGCCACTATCCCGCTAACCGGCCTAGGTGCCCTCGATTGCACCGAGTTTGACGGGGTGAGTTCGGTGACCTGCCCGGACAACTCGGTTGTCAGTGGGGTTTCCGGTATACGCTCAGGTCCGAGTTTTGCGATCGCTGTGACATCCTTCTCCTTGCATTGCGCAGGAGTATCTATGGATGGCACACCATTGCAGTCTGTCCAAACCAAATCAAGCGGTCCCATTTACTCTGTTGAAATGCCTGAAGAGACGGTAATGTGCACCGAAGGGACAGTTGTGGTGGGTTTTGGCGGTACTGGCACCACAGCTGCGATCGGCCACAACTTTATTTGCAGCGCCCTTGAGGTCGAGGCTCAATAGTTCAGTGTCCGCCAACCTTCGTCTCTGCTGACTACAAGGGAAGAGCGCTAGCCGCCCATGCACGTGTCGCTGGGCTCACCACATTCCATGCTGGACAAACAATCCATCTCGCCCACCGATAGCAATGCGCTCCCACACTGCTCTTGACAGTCTTCTAGTGCAAGGCTCTCGTCTTCGTCACCACATTCTACCAATAGCTTCTTGCAAGCGTCCCGACAATCGTCACCCCCGCCATTTGGGGTATCCGTTTTGCCATTCCCAGAACCTGAGGTGGGTGGAGGTGGCAAAGGCTCCTCTGCACAAGCGCCCAGTCCAGCTAAGAATACTACCAACACGCCAATTCTAACCATTTCACTATCCAATCTTCAATACGCGACATCATTGTTCACGTTCTCGTATTCCACTACCGAGGCATCTCCTCGATTCATTCCCTTGATCCGGAACTATTCTCAGTTTTTCACTATATCGTCGTCTGGATGGATATGCCGAAAGATCCGGACATAGAGGACCACCACCGACACGTCTGCAGTGTGCAGTTAGCGTAGGATAGTTCGGCCATAGTCGGTTAGGGCTTGAGCCCTCTTTGAGATTATTCTCGAAGAAGATCGCCAGAACCGGAATTTGGATGAGGTATCTAGTGGTCGTAGCGCCGGACAATGACCAGCAAGTCCCAGCCAAACTGGTCAACCTTGGCTGGCCCTAGGCCATCGACTTCATAGAGTTGTTCGAGAGATTTCGGACGCTTCTCATCGAGCTGTGCAATCACTTTCTTGTGCATCACCATGTAGGGCTTCCACTTGAGCTTCTTCGCTGTCCGATTGACATACAATTCCAGCGCGCGTTTGAGATTGCTACCACGCTTAACTGTCCTGCGATTCGCCCAGGGCGTCTCCTCTTCCTCGCCAGCAGCGCTTGCTGCCTTCTTCGCCCGCACAGCCTTGCCCGGAATCCACACAGTAGGATACTTTTGCCCTTTGCGTGCCAATCGATCACATCGCAGTAAATCCTCCACCGCCGAGGTGATCGAGATCTCGTTGTATTGCTTCAAATCACCATGCTCCGGCACTTTTCCATCACAGTTCTTGCTAATCATGGACAGGGTACGCTGGGCCAGATTGCCCAATCCGTTGGCAAGGTCGCTGTTAATACGGTTT
>JAESTW010000905.1 GCA_016763395.1 Kofleriaceae bacterium | reverse complement strand
CGGCTGCGCCAGCCGGTATCGACAATCTCTGGTTTCGAACATTCGACGCTCAGGCTGGTTGCGACACCGCCCGCTCGCCGGAGTCTCTTATGGGCAACGGCGAAGGATACATACAGGCTCGCTTCCCGAAGATTTATGCAGCAGAGCTAAATCAGCGCAGATGGGAAACCTGCATCAAGACTACAACAGCTAAGGGGGCAAACATTGGCAGGATTACCATGATGCGCATCGACCGGGAGCGTATCGCCGGAAGGCGATATGACAACATAGAGCTTGTAGTCGTCCCGGCGGAGCCTAAGTAGAAAAACTCTTAGTTTGTTGATAGTGAGGCACACGTAGGGTTCCTTCGTGGAACTTACGGGTACCAATCTGATTTTTCACTTCGGTACCGCCAGCGCAGGTATTTCGGATCTTGGTCAATACCAATCCACCAGCGTCTGTGCTCCACTTGCCCCAATGATCATTATTGTGGCGACGAATCTGGAGCAGGCTGCCGAGAACGAGTTTCCTTGCACCCGAGTCTACGCATTACTGCGTACCGGGCTTTTGCCGTTCTTAATAAGCCTCGAGGCACGAGACGCCCTTGTTGCGGCGATGGGGGTTGCGAATTCGGGCCTCACCGTCACAAAAATGCCAGACATCGATGCCATCGAGGACTGGGCGCCCACCGATGCACTCTTGTGTGCGTACCCACTGGCCATGCTCAATTGGCTACTTGGACAAACGAACAAGTGCGCCTTTCTCGGCCGGGGCACCAATGACGCGACCCGTGTCAGCCTTGAAGTACCCGTAGTTCAGTCTACGAGTCAGCATGGTGAGGTGGCCCATACACTTCGACATCAGCTGCGCGGGGGCTGTGTCCAAGTTGAGGGCGAGGGCTACGAAGGTGGCCCATTCTTAGAATTATTCTCAACCATGCATGCGATGGCGAAACAGGGAATCGGGTCCTTCTGTAGCGACAAGCCAAGCAAGCCAGTCCCCAACGCTGGTGGCGGAAAAATCAATCACTCGGACCTGCACTTCACTCATGTCTCGGACGACCCAGTTCGATTTATGAAGGACCTGGTGCTTGAAGCCTGCTTTCCCAAATTCGTGACAAAGCTCCCAGGATACGGAGTAATCGAAGAGGAAGCCCAGGCGGCTCTCCAAACCCGTCGTGGACAGCCGGTTCGGTGCGACGTCATCTACTGGCACAGAGGGGACGATGGCAGACGGGCCGAGGTCGATCCCAGGGTGCTAAAAGACTGTTTGCGCCCGGCCAAGCAGATCATGAGACACGAACTTCGCCTGGGGGCTGGCGAGGCGCTCCTCTTGGGCGACGCAGGTTGCGATTTCGGAGATAGATCCTTCGCACTTCAACTCCCAGACTTGATTGCTAAGAAGGATGGCGCGTACAGGAGCCAACTCAACCAAGTGCTAATGATGAGTGCAGTCGTCAGACTATGCGGCGCCCGCATCGTAGTCGGTATCCGCTCCGGACTAATCGATAGGGTCGCATTGACCGGCGGCATTGCGTGTTGCCAACTGGCTGACGGGCCCCAAGAACGACTTGAAAAGGTACTTCCGGTCGGCATGGGCATGGGTCGGTACTGCGATGTCAATGTGAAGGGAGCAGTCTCAGACGGCATCACTGATGCGCTTCTAGAGCACCTCGCTCTCAGCGCGGAAGTTGCCACGTTTGCTGGTGCGCAGGAGGATTTCCGGCTGGTAGGCCTATTGCCAACACTCGATACCGACCAACGTGTCATTGCAGAGCGGGCTCTCGGCCAAGATAAATTCACCCCGCTCGACCGCTATGAGCGCATGCTTACAAGACGACGCTAGCTGCTGTAGCCCTCTGCTGGTAGTTGGTCAGCAGCCTGCTGACCAATTGCCATGGTTTCATGTGGTCACACTACTGACCAAAATCAAGGAGCCAGATACATGAGAATGGTACGCACGGCAGACCGTAGAAAGAGGATGGTCCCGCTCCACACTTCAACAGCAGATCAAGTCTCAATTGCATCTACGCCAAGGTGCCGCACTTACGAATTTTGAGGAACGACTGACAACACAACAGCATGCACTTGCACAACAAATGTTGAAGGATCCCTACCACTTTGATTTCTTGGGCTTAGGGGTTGTCGGACGCCAACAGTCGCAAAAGTGAACATCAAAGCCGCCACCCTACCGCGAAGGTTCATCCTCGAAGACGGCTTCGACCTTGAAGGCTCCGATTTTTAGGGCGCCACTATAACATCCATCGGCTAAATACCGGCAATAACGATCGAGTTCGGGAGATTCTGGCTTCCCTCAACGGCCACCCGACAATACTGCTGAGCGCTATTGAAAACGGGATGTGTAGCGCCGACAGTCTGAGTCGCCAGCTGGACCGCATTTATCGCCGACCTGCAGTGATCTCGGTTGAGCAATGACGCCTGGCCACTCCTATAGTATGCTGCACGCATGCCCCTTGATACGAGCACTACCGCCCTGCAAGCACAGCAGCGTGCCTATCGGCAGATGCCACCTGCTCAAAGAGTGGAGCTGGCAAGCAGAATGAGTGAGTCTGCAAGGGAGGTAACGGCGGCGGGAATTCGTGCCCGGAATCCGGGGCTGAGCGACGATCAAGTCCACCACCGATTGCTAAGAATAATTCTAGGAGATTCTCTGTATTCAAAAGCGGGGTTCCATGAGCGCAGGTGACCTGCTCGGACGGATCGTGCGATCGCTGAACGAGGCCGGCATCAAACACATGGTTGCTGGCTCTTTTGCGAGCACCTATCACGGAGAACCACGAACAACGCAAGATATCGATATTGTGATTGATGGGAGCAGGGCTGCGATTAAAGCCTTTGTCGCGTCCTTGGATGCAGAATCCTACTACTGCGATCTCGATGTAGCGCTCGATGCGCACTCTCGACGAGGGCAGTTTAATTTGGTCGACATGCAATCGGGTTGGAAAATTGACTTCATGATTCGCAAAGACCGCCCGTTTTCCGTTCTGGAGTTTTCACGCCGAATTCCGGTCACGCTCCTTGGCTGTGAACTTTTCGTAGCGACGGCAGAGGACACAATCATCGCCAAGCTTGATTGGGCCAGAGAGTCACTGTCCGAGCGCCAGCTTCGCGACGT
>JAESTW010000904.1 GCA_016763395.1 Kofleriaceae bacterium | reverse complement strand
TGCTCCGTGGTCTTGATCAAGAGACGGACACGAACATTGCGGTATAGTCCAGCCAACGATGCCGCGCCGCCGATTACCCCGCTTCTCCGAACTCAGTGAATTTCTAATTGATGCACAGGCAGTTCGTATGTTGCCTCTGCGTTTTTGTGAAGCCAAGGGAGTTGCGGTGCTCGGTCCTTACAGTTCGAAAGAAGAGCTGTTGGTTGGAGTGTTGCGCAGTGATGATGATGAGCTGGCATCAATGCTCAAGCGCAGGTTTTCTCGGCCGATCAAGCTTGTGCAGCTGACGGAGTTTGAGATCGATCGGGCGCTTGATGTCGGCTATGGCGATGGCTCGCTGGGCATTGTTGTGGACCATCATCTAAATATTGATACGCCAGCGCTATCGTCATCGCCTACCGCTTCTGAGATCGTCGATGACTTTTTGCTACATGCGTTGCAGCAAAATGCGTCGGACATTCACCTTGAATCGTATCCTGGAGATGTTGATGTCCGGCTCCGTATTGGTGGAGTTCTGCATCAGCTGCAAACTTCGATGACGCCTAAGAATATGCCCGAGGTGGTTAGTCGTTTGAAAATTCTCGCCAAACTTGACGTGGCTGAGCATCGGCGGCCACAAGATGGACATTTTCGAGTGTCGGTTCAGCATGGTGCTCGCCGATATCCGATTGACTTTCGAGTTAACGTACTGCCTGGCTCGTTTGGCGAAGATACCGTGCTGCGAGTACTAGATCCGGACATGGGCCTTTTGCCGGTGGAACAACTTGGCATGAGTCCGGAGGTGAGTCGCGAGTTTATTCGCCTCTTGCAGAACCCTGAGGGGCTCATTTTAGTAACCGGACCCACGGGCAGTGGAAAGACGTCCACACTGTACTCGGCGTTGGAGCAAATCCGCGATGGTACGAAGAAGATCGTGACCGCAGAGGATCCGATTGAGTATCAAGTTAGCAAAATCAATCAAAAACAAGTCAGCCACGCGATGAGTATGGCGACGATCACCCGGGCGTTTCTTCGTCACGATCCGGACGTGATTTTGGTTGGTGAGATTCGAGATAATGAAACCGCGATGCTGGCATCTAGAGCCGCGACGACCGGACACCTTGTGTTGAGTACCTTGCACACGGCTGACGCAATGGGCGCGATCCGGCGGCTGCGCAGTCTCGGCTTGCGAGAAACAGAGGTCGCCGATTCTGTCCTTGCTATTGTTGCCCAGCGACTTGTCCGAAAGATCTGCGAATCTTGCAAGAGCGAGCAAGAACTGTCGAAAGAGGAGAGCGAGATTCTCGGTTTTCTTGCTGACGATCTTTCGCAACAGGGCGGGCAGGGGTGCGAGGCATGCCACCAGTCTGGCTATCAGGGCAGGATTGGGGTTTTCGAGCTCCTAGTTGTAACACAAGAGCTGCAGGAGCAAATTCACGATGGCGCTTCTCCGCGAGAGTTGCGCGACAATCTCGCAAAGAGTGGGCATAAGACGCTGCTGCACCATGGCATTGAAAGTGTTCGTGCCGGCCTTACAACCGTCTCTGAGATCTTGCGTGTGATTCCATATCGTGAAATCCAAGCGGTGCTTTTGTCGCGGCCTTATGGAGCGGGCGAGAAGGTGAACGGATAGCTTACGTTGATGTAACCACCTCCAGCGGGGGTTGGGAACTGTATACTCTGAATCGTTTTTTTAATACAATGCGAAACCGTGGTGTTCATGCCGGTTGCGGACACCTGGGAAACAGCACCAGTGGGAGCGATCAGGAATTTTGCGACTACCTTGCCCTTCAGGTTGGGCTGCACAATGAGTTGTTTTTCGTAACAGTACCGTATTCGGGGAAGCTTGCTGCGAATCACTCGCTGAATGACATTCTTGCTGAGCGAGCCTTGAGTAACCGGTTGTCCGGATTTCGCACCATCCTCAACGTCGGCTTGCATTGCGAATCGCCCAGTCGCAGGACGATGCTTTGGACCGCTCTGCGAGTGTTGGACCATGATCGCGGCGTCGATTCTTGTAGCTGCCGTAGCCTGTGGGAATTCCAATGCTGATGCGACTTTTTCCAAGCAGGAAACCAACGGCGCTTTCGCACCCTCAATCTCTATCTTCGCCTTGCCGGACACGTCGATGTTGAGTACCAGTCCGATGCTCCAATGGGACTCAAAGTCCGATTCGTACGCGCAAGCTTCCAGCTTAGTAGCGGAAGCCAGAAGTAGCTCGGTACTTCGAGCTTCGTCAATGCCGCCCGCTGTAGCATCAATTCGAAAGGTTGCCGTAAAGGGCGAAGAAAGGCCTGCCAAGGTTGCGATGGCTGACGTTTTTTCCTCTGCATCGACGACGCTCGCCTGCTTGTCTTCCCCCGGGGAGGAGCGCGGTTGGTTCTCCGCTGCGGGAACCGGCGCTAGTGATTTGGGCTTGGAACCAGCGCAAGCGAAAAAGGATATTGCGAGGACACTGAACGCTAGAATTCTCTGCATACCGCACAGTATACGGGAATTGAGATTGTTGTCCCACGGAACGCGGCGGCCCAATGTGCGCACTTCTGCTGGACTCAGATTTCATCATTCGAGTTCTTGCTCTGGTAGAATCATTGCAATGAACGCAAAACATTTCTTGTGGGCCTGGGTGTTTCTCGCTAGTTGTGGCTCCGCCGACACAAATCCTGTCGCCTCATCGTCAACGCAAAGCCGCGCCCAAGAGACCTCGTCAACAACCTCGCCACAGCCCCCTGTGGTCGAGGAGGCGCCTAGTACACAAGTGCCGCGGCAAGAGTCATCGCGATCGCCACCACCGTCGTGGTGCAACGGCGCCTGCAACACCTTGCTCAATGAGCCCTTTGCTTCGTGGGCTGAAAAGGTCGGACAAGAGTGTGCTGTTGACTGGCAAGTTTTCGAGGACGACAAGTGTGAGCAGTGGGACTACTTGCGCAACTGCGTGTACGCCGCTGGTGGAAAGGTCTTCCGAAAGGATTACATACAAGAAGAATACGCGGATTTTTCGTGGTATTCGCCGAGTAAGAACTTCTCCCACGATAAGCTCAGCTCAGTAGCCAAAGCCAACATCAAACTCACCAAGGCGCGAAAAGCGAGTTGTCAACACGCCAACGATCGGCGCCCGGGGGAACCTGTGCAAGAGTTGCAGGCAGATTTGGACGGCGATGGCAAGGACGAGGTGATTGTCGTGACAACAACTCGTATTTTTGTCGATGGTGAGGAGTTCCTTCATCAACTGAAACCCTATGCCCCCCAAGATGTACGAGTCAAAATTCTCGATATCGACACAAGCGATTCCTATAAAGAACTACTGGTTTCTAACCACTACTACGAGGGCAATGCTCGCCGTAGAGTGTTGACTAAATACGGCGCAAAGGTCGCAATGTCCGGTGTTGTTCAGTGGCACGATATGGAGATGAAGTCGGACGGCGCGGGACGAATGCGCATGCTCTCAGGAGAGTGTGGACAGATGCGCGAGGAGGAATACCGCGTGAAGAAGGGGGTGTTTCAGCTTGTGAAGAAAAAGGTGAAGGGACGCTATCGCGAGGAGATGTGCTCGGCGTGCCCCTATGTCTACGTTTGGCAACAGGGGCGTTGGCAGTACCAAGGGGAGATCCTTCGCAACCTTCGCTCGGCATCGCTAGAGGGGACACACCATCTGGCACTGGGCCGGCACAGTGCCGGGTTGATCCGGATACGTCTGGGAGAACGCAAAGAGGAAACGACCTTTGTTGATTTGTTTGAGGTAGTAGCCCGATACGATGATGGTAGTGAAGAAGTGCTCCAAGCAACCGAGTGTAGTTCTAGCGCACCTGCGTTTTGTACCCAGGATAGGGCTTACGAGCAGCTTAAACAGGGCGAGGACATCGATCTGTCTTTTAGACTGCCAAGTTCTGCCCAGGTGCTTGTCCGGGCTCGGGGCTACTATATACCGACCAACGCCGAGCCGCTCTCGGAGTAGAGGGGCTGCACTGGCAGTAGCGATCGTCTATGCTCGACACCATGTCCAGCACACACAGTCGGCCACCCGTATCGCAGGCAATTCAACATACACGCATCATGACGATGGTGCGCTATCTGCTCTATTGCGTCTTCGTTGTCATTTTCTATCTCGTCATGAGAAAGCTTGGCCCGATTCTCTTTCCCGTCGTCGCGGCGGCAGGAGTTGCCTACCTGCTTGATGGCGCCGTTGATGCTTTGTGCAGGCGTGGCGCAAATCGAGTAGCGGTAGGCTCAGGGTTACTCGTGGTCTTTCTGTTGGCCATCGGCGGTGTCATCTTCATTGCAGCGCCATTGATTTCAGAAGAACTCGCACACCTCATTAGAGAGATGCCGGCGATGATGGCGCGATTTAGTCTTTGGGCCAACGAGGAGTTTGGCATCGAACTTCCTTCTACTTGGGGGGCATACACGAGCAGTGACCAGTTTGACAGTGTTATGCAGGAAGCAGCTGGGCCCGTTGCTGCTCTCACCGCCGCAGCAATCGGAGGAATCCTCTCGGTACTGCATATTCTCGCAGAACTTCTCTTAGTTCCCGTGTTTGCCTTCTACTTTCTTGTCGACTGGGACCACATGGTTGAAAAGGCGCACGGCCTCATTCCGCCTCGTCATCGAGAGTTGGTCGTCGGTGTCGTGATTGAGATCGATACGGCGGTCTCGAGCTGGGTTCGCGGACAGCTCATTGTCACCACATCGCTGGGCCTATGCTACGCCGTCGTCTTTCGCATCATCGACGTTCCCATGGGATTCACCATCGGTGCCATCGTAGGACTCTTGACTATCATCCCCTTTCTCGGCACCTTTGTTGGAGCAGCCCTGACCTTGGCTGTGGTCGGACTTAACGACACAGGC
>JAESTW010000903.1 GCA_016763395.1 Kofleriaceae bacterium | reverse complement strand
TGGTTGGCTCTTTAGGCACAGACCTGAAGGGCCTTGTTGCGTTTGGACGAGGAACTCGGGCACAAGATGGCTCTATTGGTGGCTAGCGTGTACGAAAATAGTAACGTTTCTGCGCGGTGAACGGCCGAATGGATTGGGGGCACCCTGGTTCTGTCATCCCCGCACAAAAGGTCCTCGGCGTGGTTTAGGGGTGATCCCCGCACAAAAGGTCCTCGGCGTGGTTTAGGGGTGGGACGGTAGCGTGGGCGATGGGCAGAATGCTTATGGCTTCTCCGGCCACTTGTGCCGGGGATAGCGCCGCATGAGCTGCTTACGCAGCGCTGGATAGTGCCGTGTCCAAAATCCGGCGAGGTCGGTGGTGACTTGTACGGCACGGCGATTGGGCGCGAGTAGGTGCAGGGTGAGCGGGACTTTGCCGCCGCCGACGCTGGGGCCTTCGGACGCTCCGAAAAAATCTTGCATGCGGCTTTCGATCCAGGGAGGACGGTCATTCTCGTAGTTTATGACAACTCGCTTTCGTCCGGGGAGCGAGATGTGAGTGGGGGCTAGCGTGTCAAGTCGTTGCCGTAGATCCGCGCTCAGAGACCAATAGAGCGCATCTACAATCGACTGGCTTTTAAGATCGCTTAGTCGCGTCGGACGCTCACAGGTGTTCAGTATAACCTCGATGATGTCCGAATCTTCCATTGGTGGCCAGTTTTCGTCCGGTGCCGACTGAACTGAGAAATGAATCCGCTTTTTGTAGGCCTCTAGAGCCGGAGAATCTACGACTTTCTGTAGATTTCCGTCAAGCAGGGCAGCTCGCAGTACCTCCCGAGCACTTGCCTCATCCATGCGTTTTGGGTCGACAATACGCTCCTCGTCAACAGCAATGTCTCCGTAGTAGATGCCAGTGACACGCACAACTCGTCCGTTGTTTTTGTCAAAAATGTGTTCGTCGACCTCTCGGAGGTCGGTGCTCTCAAAGAGCCAACTGGGATCAATAGCGCTAGCAACTCGGACAAGAGTGCGTTGGTCGCCACTTTTTCCTCGGGACTCAACATCAAGCGCGAGCAGGTATTCCGCGCCCAGCACTGCGGAGCTTTGAGCGAGGGTCACAGCGCCGCCCTGGCATTGCAGGACTGACTTTGATCTAGGGGCCGTTCTGCGTCCGACTCTGTCGGGAAAACCGGCAAGTAGAGCGCGCATGATCGCATCGTCCTTGTCTTTACCTTGCAGCTCACGGTTGTCTTTGGTCACGGTCAGATTCTTCACCAACTGTCGAGCGGACTTGTCCACGAGTTGTGCAATCTGCAAATCCACACCAGCGGCTCGAGCTACGTGAGGTCGAAAGGCTCCCCGGCGCAACTCGTCCAAGACGTCGATATCGTCCAGCACGCCGCTCTCACTTTGGGCCGAGGCTGGCAGTCCTCGCTGTTGATTGATTCTGAGCGCGCGTTCTCCGAGCAGCGCGGCAGCTGTAGCACCACTGTATGGTACTCCGAGTTTCTCTGCCTCGATAATGAGTCTCGCCAGTCGTGGGTGTACCGGCAGTCGGCTCATTTTTTCGCCCATCGTAGTGATGGTTCCCGATTCAAAGGCGCCTAGTCTGTTCAGTAGGTCGACAGCAGATTTCTGGGCTTGGGCAGGGGCTTCTTGCAACCACGATAACTCCTGCATTGATGTCTCGGACGCTGCTAGTTGCAATGCACAGGCTGATAGTTCACTTCGGGATATCTCCGGCGTGTCGAACTCGGAACGACGGTGTAAATCTTTGTCGCTATATAGTCGGACACACCGGCCTTTTGCTGTTCGTCCAGCTCGTCCGGCCCGCTGTTTCGCACTCGCTTGGCTGATGGACGAGACTTGAAGGCTCGACAGCCCAGTCCAGGGGGAGTGGCGCGCGATTCGGGCGGTGCCGCAATCGATGACACAGGTTACGCCAGGAATCGTAATCGAGGTCTCAGCCACGTTGGTCGACAATATCACTTTGCGCTTGGGAGAGACGCGCAGGGAGCGCTCTTGTTCGGAGGACTTCAAACCACCGTGGAGCGGAATAACGTCTAGATCGCGCTCAGACGCGAGGCCGGACAACTTTCGCTGGCATCGTCGGATCTCCGCAACGCCGGGTAAGAAGACCAAGATATCCCCCTGTGAATCAGGAGCACTGAGCACGTGGCGGAGAGCACGGGACACACTGACTTCGAGTGGCTCCTTGTCACGTGGAACCATGTATTCGTACTCAATTGGATAGTTTCGTCCTTCACTTACAATAATCGGAACTCCTCCGAGAAACTCTGATATTGGAGCTGGATCCAACGTGGCCGACATTACGACAATGGCGAGCTTCCCACCTTCAGAGCGCTCTTTCGCGGCCATCGCCAAAAGCATGTCGGCATCCAAGTGTCTCTCGTGAAACTCGTCCAATACCAAAATTCGCTGCGTCCCTTCACTGCGTCGCCACTGCCGCAAGGCAAGTCCTTCGGTAACAAATCGCAGCCTGGTGTTCCTGCCGACTTTTCGATCAAATCGGACTTCGTAGCCGATGCGATCGCCCAAGGTTTCTGAGCGTTCTTCGGCGACTCGTTTGGCGGACAGGCGCGCCGCGATTCGTCTCGGCTGAGTACAGACGATCGGTACGTCGCATGCGTCTAGCAACATGGCGGGCACGCGAGTTGTCTTGCCAGCTCCGGGTTGGGCAACGACGACGGCGCCACCATGATCGCGAACCGCTGCCCAAATGGAATCAAGGTGTTCATCTATCGGCAGTTCCTTTCTCACGCGCCCGACCTTATCCGATACAATGCGCCCATGGCTACGAGTTGGCAGTTTTGGATCGATCGCGGTGGAACCTTCACAGACTGTATCGGCGTATCTCCGGGCGGAACACTAACTACCGCCAAGGTATTGTCGTCGGCGACTGCACCACTAGATGGAATTCGTGAGCTTCTGGGGCTGGCCGCGGGAGCCCGCATCCCGCGCTGTGAATTGCGAATGGGCACGACCATAGCGACCAATGCACTTTTGGAAAGACAAGGAACGCCTACCGCGCTGGTCATTAGTGCGGGGTTTCGCGATCTCTTGGCGATTGGAACACAGGCTCGTTCAGACTTATTCGCACTGGATATCGTGAAGCCCGAGATGCTCTATTCGGAAGTTCTAGAGGTTGACGCACGACTCGATCAGAAGGGCGAGATAATTGCTCGGCCGAATCAGACCGTCTTGAGGGCCGAGCTTCGGGCTCTCCTCGGACAAGGAATCGAAAGCCTCGCGGTGGTCGTCTTGCACTCTTACAAAAATCCAGCCCTAGAAAACGAAATTCGTGACATCGCACTGGATGTTGGCTTTCTGGACGTATCGACCTCGTCCGAAGTGAGTGGTGAGATTGGTTTTCTGGCTCGTGGAGACACCACCGTCGTTGACGCCTATTTGACTCCGCTAATTCGAAACTATCTGGAAAGCCTCAAACGAGAACTTCCAGGGAGCAGAATTCTTCTCATGCAAAGTAGCGGCGGACTTTGCGGCGTATCAGAGTTTAGAGGTAAGAATGCCGTCTTGTCCGGCCCCGCAGGAGGCGTGATAGCCTATTCAAAACTGGCTGCGCAGGCTGGGTTTGATAAGGCAATTGGTTTTGATATGGGCGGGACATCTACCGATGTGAGCGCATTTGACGGGGAGGTAGAGAGAAGCTACGAGAGCGAGGTCGCTGGCGTGCGACTGCGGGCACCGATGATGAAGATTCATACCGTCGCTGCCGGCGGCGGGTCAATATGTCGAGACAATGGGTTTCGCTTCACGGTCGGGCCAGAGAGTACCGGAGCTTCGCCCGGGCCGATTTGCTACGACAAGGGCAACGTTGACATGCTCTCCATTACGGATTGTAATCTGGCATTGGGACGAATCGTGGAAGATCATTTTCCCTTTCCTTTGCGTCTACAGCCCGTTCTCGCTTGCTTAGAGAACATCTCTTTATCGTTAGAGAAACGAGGCATTCGGCAATCGCCTCTAGACATCGCCGCAGGGTTTGTCCGAATTGCCAATGCGAATATGGCGGCTGCCATTGGAGAAGTGACAACGGCCCAAGGACGTGACTTGCGGGAGTTTTCTATGGTCGTTCTAGGAGGGGCCGGTGGCCAGCACGCTTGTGCAGTTGCTAGGCAGCTTGGTGTTCGGACGCTCCTGATCGACAGATTGTCCGGAGTTCTTTCAGCCTATGGGATGGGGCTAGCAGAACTCAGCTGGCATGGCCAGGCTGACGCGACGGGGTTTGTACTGTCGGAGGTTGAACAATTGGAAGAGCGCTTTAGGACGCTAGAGTCTCGGGGAAAAGCTACCTTGCGGCTAGAAGGTGCTACCGAAATCCACGCTATCCGACGGGTCGATTTGCGTTACGCTGGAACCGATTCTGCAATTTCCGTTGCGGTGGGTGAGTCTCTCGCAGCAGATTTTCGAGCGGAACATTTGCGGCGCTACGGCTACAGTAAACCGGCGGGAAAGGTCGAGGTCGTCGCAGTCCGGGTGGAGCTGCGAGATTTGAAGGCAAATCATACTCTGCGAAAGAAGGGGACGCTCACCTCGGAGGGAAGTGCTCATCAGGCAATTCGGACGCACACGCAGTGGAGCAACGGCCAAGGTCTCGAGGTTCCTGTGTTTGAGAGAAGTGCTATACCAATTGGGGGCAGTGTTATCGGGCCTGCGATACTATTGGATTCAACGGGCACGATTTGCCTAGACTTGGGCTGGGAGGCGGAATTGGTGTCCGAAGATAGCTTGGTCCTGACTGACTTGGCTCCGACGATCAGTAGCACTGACGTCGGGGATACCAGTTCAGATCCGGTTCGCTTGGAGATATTCTCAAACCTCTTCATGTCCATCGCTGTACAAATGGGAAACGCTTTGCGAGCAACCGCGGTCTCCGCCAATATTCGCGAACGCCTCGATTTCTCCTGCGCCGTTTTCGACGCCTCTGGTTCTCTCATCGCCAATGCACCTCATATCCCGGTGCATTTGGGCGCAATGGGAGAGTCGATTAAGGGCATCCTCAAACTTCACCCCAATCCAGCTCCCGGTTCGGTATACGCCTCCAATGATCCGAGCTTGGGCGGTTCGCACCTACCGGACATCACAGTGGTAACACCAGTGCACGACACTGCCGGTACACTTATTTTCTTCACCGCAAGTCGCGGCCATCACGCAGACATCGGCGGCATTGCTCCCGGATCGATGCCACCCTTTTCCCGTACCCTGGAGGAAGAGGGAATCGTATTGCGGGCAGTCGCGATCGTGGAAGAGGGGGTGTTTCTGCAGGAGAAGGTCGAGCGAATTTTGTCCGCCGGGCCAATGCCTGCGCGTTCAGTCCCTGATAATGTTGCCGACTTGCAAGCCCAGATTGCAGCCAACCAACGTGGAGTTCAGTTACTCTCACAGCTCTTAGAAGAGCGAGGCGCAGCACTTGTCAGAGCATATATGGGCCATGTTCAGGACAACGCGGCAGCGCAAGTTGCAGCGAGTATCGAGGCGCTGCCGGATGGCGAGTATCAGTACAGCGATGCGATGGACGAGGGCAGTATTATCGCGGTTGCACTGCGAGTGCAAGGTTCGACGATGCGAGTTGACTTCAGTGGCAGTAGCGAGCAAGTAGAGGGAAATCTCAATGCGCCTCGGGCGGTGAGTGTTGCTGCCGTGATGTACGTTCTTCGGACAATGGTTCAGCAGAGTATTCCTCTGAACGCCGGCTGCTTGCGCAACATTGAAATCCATGTTCCCAAAGGCACAATACTCAACCCGGACGAGGGCCGGGCAGTTGCTGCGGGTAATGTGGAAACCTCGCAGCGAGTGGTTGATGTGCTACTCGGCGCGTTGGGCCTCAGTGCTGCGTCCCAAGGCACGATGAACAATCTCAGCTTTGGCAATGACAACTTTGGCTACTACGAAACTATCGCGGGTGGGGCCGGGGCAAGCGCAAGGGCTGACGGTGCTAGCGGAGTACACACCCACATGACCAATACCCGAATCACTGATCCGGAAGTACTGGAATCTAGGTTTCCTGTCCGGCTTCACGAGTTTTCTTTGCGTCCAAATTCTGGCGGCGCAGGTGAGCACCGAGGCGGAGATGGCCTAATCCGGGAAATGGAAGCTCTCGAGCCGCTGACGCTCTCGATTATCAGTGAGCGCAGAAGCCGTCAACCATTTGGCTTGGCGGGCGGAAGCCCCGGACAATCAGGGCGAAACCTTCATGAGGGCAAAGAGTTGCCAGGGAAAGTGACGATTCAATGGAAAACCGGTGAGCGCATCCGCATTGAGACGCCCGGCGGCGGGGGTTATGGCCCCGAGGCGAACTGAACATAGGCAATCGGAATCGCCGCGCCCATCACGATCAAGATTCCACCTCGTCCCAAGAGTCCTTTTCGGCCCTTGAGTAAGAAAGCGCCAGAGATAGCCAAGTAGAGCAACAATATCGCGTAGCCGTCTGCGATATAGGTCCATGCAGATTTCCCTCGATTGTAGTGAAGCCAATTGACGACACGGAGAACGAAGCGAGGCTCTTTGCTTGCCACTTTCATCACGCCCGTACTGGTATCCAAGACAACCACGCTTTCCTGAAGCGTAACCTCAAACAGAATTTCACTGTCGAAAAACGCAGCCCGGACATCGTCCTCTGGAAGCCCTAGCTTCTCAACGATTTTCGTCGTCAGTTCGAGGTCGTCGTCCGGTAGAGGAGTATCGAGCTGGTACTTGTCGACAACGCTTTTGAAATTCGGGTCCCAGTCTCCTAGATGATTGATTGCGATGCCGGACAAGGCATAGACAAAGGTCAGTCCGACTGCGAGGTATCCAACATCGCGATGTACAGCGCGCAACCACAGGCGCCAACGCTTCATCACGACTTCTTTCCATGACAGCGTAGGTTTAGCCATATCGCTGCTCTTTCCATGGATTGGCAATGTTGTGATACCCGCGGGTCTCCCAGTAGCCAGGAGCATCGCGTTTTACAAAGCGGATGCCAGTGATCCACTTGGCACTTTTCCAAAAATAGCGGTCGGGTACAAGAGAGCGAACCGGTGCGCCGTGCTGCTTTGCGAAGGGGCGGCCGTCCAGAGCATTGACGATCATTACGTTGGGCTTCATCGCCTCACGTTTCGAGATGTTCGCTGTGTATCCGTGTGCGCTCTCAAAGATGACGAAGTTCGCTGTGCGTTTGAGGCCAGCTCGTTTTGCTAAGGTAGAAACCCGGACGCCGGACCACAGCCCGCCGAGCATGGACCAGCCGGTGACGCAATGCACATCAGCTCGCTCTTTCACCGGATCCATTTTGAAGAGTTCATCATAGCCGACTGTAAATTCCTTATCGACTTCGCCATACACTCGCAAGCGAAAGTCTTTTGGGTTTGGACTTCCCGATTGACCGCCCATAGGCCGTAGCGATTGCAGTACCTTTTGTCCGGGTGGCAGACGAGGCTTGCCATCTTTGCGCACTTCTGCTCGCGCTTTGCGAGTCAGATCGTCGGACGCGATTCGGTATAGTCCACCACCGAGGGCTACTAGCAAGGTGCCGGCTCCCGCTTTTTTGATGAACTCTCTGCGCTCCATGCGCTTGGCGATTTCGTCTACTGTATTGTCGTCGTCCATTGTTACTCCAAAACGGTTGATGCTCATCCATACCTACGAGTAGTCCCGTTCACGGTTACAATAAAATTGCTCTAGGTCATTTTTCCATAGACGGGCACAAGGCAGCCAGAGGTCAGCGAATTGTGTGGAGAGACCAAACTGGCTACCACATGGGCAATCTCAGAGGTCTTTGGCCAATTCGCGTGATCTGCGTCGGGCATGGCTTCGCGATTCGCAGGAGTATCCATAATGGCCGGCAAAATCGCATTGACCGTGATTCCTTCCGGCGCGAGTTCCTTGGCCAGGCATTGCGTGAGTGAGGCAACCCCGGCTTTGGACGTTGTATAGGCAAGCATGCCACCAACAGGATCGACGGCAGGCTTTGCGGCGACGTTGAGGATTCGTCCGGCCGTACCTGCAGCTCGCATGTTGACCACGCTCGCTTGGCAGCAGAGAAAGGTCGATACAGTGTTCATACGCCACATCTTTTCGAAGTCTTCAAAGCTGGTATCGCATATCCCGGACATGGCGAAACCACCAGCAACGTGAACGGATGCCCATATCGTTGGGAGTTTTTCGTAATATTCTCTGACCTGCTCAGACTCGGACAAGTCGATAGGCCCTCGGTAGTGAACCCGCTCTGGACTCTCTGTGGGGGGATCAAAAAAACTTGGTATGTAGCATGTAGCACCGCGAGCGACGAGGGCGCTGACAATGTCGCTGCCTAGAGCACCAGTGCCGCCGGTAACGACAATATTCAAATCGTTTAGTTCAGTTGTCATGCAAGACGAGTTGTAGCATCACAGCCGCACACAACAAAGCCGACCCTGAGGCCGGCTCCGTTACAAACAAATTGGAAATAATTTTGGCAGCGGGATACTTAGTCGATCTCTGGGAAGCCTTGGCAAGCAGCGTCGAATTTAGCCAGCGCTTCTTCGAGTGGTGCAACCAAGTTGCCAGAACAGATCGAAGAGAACACCGCATTTTCGCCAGTTTGCGTCACGAAGTTCTGCAAGTTCAGTGCGGCGGATGCTGTACCGAAACTCGATTCACAGGAGCTTGGCCCGGCGATGACTGCAGTTGCCCAGCGGCCACGCTCGCCTGTCAGAGCATCGAGGAAGTTGATGGTATCACTGACCGGCAGGTAGTCCGGGTTGTTTTCGCCACACTGGTCTCCTTGGATCGTGAAGTCGTTGTCCGTCCGAGAACAATCATCTTCATCAGTGAGAATGATGACACCGAGCAGTGAATCTTCGCGGAGGAAGCCACTATTGGTACCGTCAGTCATTCGTGCGCCAAGAGCGAGTTGAGTCGCGTAGAGAGGCATCTCTAAAGCCGGGCCGCCAGTTCCGACAGCAGCAACACAGGAGAAGGTGCTTGCGACGTCGGTATCGCTTCGGTCGATCCAGCGACTGGTCATGCCGCATTCTTGGCGCATCACGCCATTGTCGCCGCTTTCACTCATCGGAATCGGGTCGAGGGGCGGAAAACCGGGAAGTGGAATTGAAATATCTAGAAGGTAGTCTACATCTCGTCCGGTCGTAGTAACAGCAACGCGGTAGTCCAGGCTGCCGTCGTTAAAGTTGTCGAGAGCTTCGATGAACAAGGGAAAGTTCTGAGCCAAGTTGCCCTGCTCTTCACCCATGGAACCAGAGTCGTCGATAACAAAGAGGATATCCATTTTGGAACAGACACCCTGAACAGGTGGCTGACCACTGTCCGGTAAGCCGAATCCACCATCAGTGCCGCCGCCACCGTCGCTATCGCCCAAAAAACCGTCGTCTGCACTTACGCCGCAGGCGCTAAGAAAAAGTATCGCTGCCAATCCCAATTTGTTCATAGTCTATCTGGTCCCAATTGTGTGTGTGCGCTCACGCTAGCACTGAGCACACTTAGCGCCAAGCTCTTTCAACCGATTGAAATCACCTACAATGTAGGCAGTCCAATCGGTTTTACGCACAAGTGTCGCAAGGTACGTGACATTACACATGCTTTGTCTATTCGGCACCTTGGCTCAGCCATCGAGAAAATTTGTCCACAGGCCAGCTATTGATTACGCGATCT
Source organism: Kofleriaceae bacterium (assembly GCA_016763395.1). Lineage (GTDB taxonomy): Bacteria > Myxococcota_A > Polyangia > Haliangiales > Haliangiaceae > NORP324. Next base: position 9,000 of record JAESTW010000903.1, on the reverse strand, counting down.
GCAGGGATCCATCCGCGATGGCTCTGCAACACTCCAAATCGGATTCCACTGAGATGGTCTGCGTGGTGCGCGTCCGAATTGACCGAGAATACGTTCCCAAGTTCACAGGCTCGACGCAGTACGTCATCGGGAGCGTCCAAGCGGCTTAGCCCCGAGTTTACTTCTATAGCCACGTTGTTGGCGATTGCCGCTTTCAGTACTTCGTCGATGTCGCACTCTATAGGAGGTCTCTTGCCAATGCTGCGAGCGAGCATGTGTCCGAGAATTCGGACGCAAGGATCCTCCATGGCTGCAATAAGGCGCTTGGTTTGGGTCTTTGAGTCCAGATCAAAGTGGGAGTGTATGGACCCCAAGCAATAGTCAAACTTTGCTCTCTCGTCCGGGTCGTAGTCCAGTTGTCCGTCTTTGCCAATGTTGAGTTCGCAGCCGTGTAGAATCAGTAACTCGGGGTTCTCACTTCGAAGTGAGACAAGTTCTTGCGCAATTTTCGCATGGTCCTCGACACTAACTCCGTTTATTCGGAGGTCGATAGCATGATCGGTAATGCCGATATAACTGTACCCAAGTTCTTTTGCGCGGTGTACCACTTCCGCGATTGGGCTCTTGGCATCACCGGAATACTCGCTGTGTACATGCAAGTCGCCTTTGAGATCCTTCACCTCTAAGAGTTTTGGCAATTTTGCGTTGGCCGCCGCCTCTACCTCGCCTAGGTCCTCACGCATTTCTGGTGAAATCCACGGCAAGCCCAAGGCTTTGTAGATGTCCTCCTCGCTCTTGCTTGCCAGTGTCTTTTGCGACTCGAGTTCGACGAGTCCATATTCGTTGAGGGTGCATCCTTGATCGAGTGCCCGCTGTCTGAGCTTGATATTGTGGGTTTTGGAGCCAGTAAAGTAGAGCAGGGCCGCTCCATATTCCCCAGGCTTTACCACTCGCAAATCGACCTGGATCCCAACATGGGTGACTACGGACGACTTGGTTTCTCCATTGTTGAGAACTTCACTAACACGTGACATGCCAACAAAGTACTCCATAATAGGAGCGGGGTTGTCCGACGCAACCACAATGTCGATGTCCGCAATGGTTTCACGGAAACGGCGCAAGCTGCCCGCGTATTGTACCTGCACGACGTCGGGTAATTCTGCGATTTCTTCACACAGATCTTCGGCCAAGGGCAGGGCATCGCCAATTGGCTTGCGGTCCTGCTTGCTGCCGATTCGCTCAATTGCTTTGGCGATCTTCTCTTCGCTTTTGGCTCCCATACCTTTGAGAGCTCGAATCTTTTCGCCGGCTATCGCTGCCTTGAGTCCATCCAAATTCTCGACTCCAAGCTCGTCTCGAAGCCGCAAGAGAGTTTTGGGGCCAAGACCGGGAATGCGACCGAGTGCGACAAATTCTGAAGGGTACTTCTCTCGCAACTCAGCTAGGCGAGTTATCATTCCCGTGTCAAAGTACTCACGGATCTTTGTGGCACTGGATTTTCCGATGCCAGAGATTTTCGTTAATTTGGACACCGTCATCTCAGACAGGTCATCTCTGGACGATTTGATAGAGTCGGTTGCGTTCTCGTACGCTCGCACTCGAAAGCTTTGTGGTCCGCCCTCGTCAAGAATGAGGAGTTCGGTGAGTTCTTGAAATAATCGAATGAGTTCTTTGCGGCTGGACACGGCGCGAGTCTACTTCAATGCTGGTGTTGTTGGGGCATGTGCTATCCAGCTCAATTGAATAGATGCTGCCGCCAGGAGTCCAAATCGGTTTGTAAGGTATGTGGCGCGCGCACCACAGTGATGCGTGAAGGCAGTGATACTACTTTCTGTGTATATCCCCCGTAGGAGCGTTATCGTGGCCGGAAATTGACTTGGCGCGGCTCCTGCTAAGGACTGAGCCATGAAGACAATCACACTAGCTATCGTAGCTCTATCGTCATTTCTAGTCGGGTGTGGAGATGACCCCATGGCTGATGCTGAGGGTATCTATTTCATCGACAGCCATACTGAAAACTTGCAGGCTTGTACCGAAGGCGGAGAATCGTTGGCCGAGGCGGACGGACCAAAGTATGTCGTCGCTCGGCAAAGCAGTGCTTTGGGGATTTCCTTTCTCAACATGCTTGCCTGCGATGACCCAGTTGATTGCCGTGCAGTCGTGGCCAAGGTTGACGCCCAAGAATTTTTCGCAATCGACTTTGGATACACCATCGTGGATGACAATGGAGATCTAGAGAGTGGTGATACAACGTCCGGGTTTTCGAGTGACGGCGTTTGCTCCGGAGGAAGCACTGGTATCACTCGGGCGACTCTGACAGACAATGGTCTGGCTATTGTGGTCGAGCGAATTGCGGCAGACGACTACCCACTTGAAAACGGTGGATGTACGACCGAAGGAGCCGCACTTGCTGCTGCCGATAACTCCTGTTCTAGCCGAATCGACTTGCGCGCTACTTTCGTTGAATCGCTATAGCACTCAGGACTATGCAGCGGCTCTGCCATAGGCAGCGACTGCGTAACTCGATCGTATTGACGAAGAGGAATGCCCTTCGTCCGACGATGCGGACTGGAGAACTTCGGAAGATTCCTCGTCGTCCGGGGATTCGTCAGACTGCTCAAGCTCGAGTCTCGCCTCTTCGGCAAGTTCTGCTCGTGCGGTCCGCGCTGTGTTCGCTGCTGCTGCTGCTACGCCTCGGTCCGCGCCCGAGGGCTCGGCTGGCGCAAGTGCTGCACGCCGGACCGTCTCGGCTTTGCGAATCGTTTGCTCAGGATCGCCATCAATTGGTGCGGTATCAATATTGACATGGCCACCGACGGCATACTCCTTGTTGTCAGGACCTCGTTGGGTCTCGTACTTGATCCCACCTTTGGTGTGTCCGCCCGCTGCGGCGACATGAGCTCGTTCATGAGCTCGTACTTCCGCGTCTCTTGCCTTGAGTTCGGCAACTTCCCGCTTTTCGTCGTCGCTAAGTTCGTTTGCGCTCTCGGCCTTTTCCTCGGCTGGTTCAACCTGGGGCGATTCTTTGCTCGCTTGGGCAGCCATTGCTGCTTTCGCTTCGTCAGAGAGACTCACCTGAGCCGCTACCTTGCCCGCGTTCTCCGCGCTTCCCGAATGTTCCCGAGCGTGCGCATCCACCTTCTCAGGCGATACCTGTGACGCAGATGCTCGAAGAGCCGTCGCCGGGTGGTGTGAAACAGAGCCAATGAACATTGCTAAGGTGTGGATCGGCCACGAAAACAAAAGGTGAAGGGGCGAACGTGCTACAAAAAGGAAAACGATGCGACTGCTTTTCACTTCGATCTTAGGGCTACTCTTTGTAGCTGCGTTTTTCGCTTTTTTCTTGTTGCGATCGGTTTCGGGCTATGTAGAGTCGCCGGACCGAATGCTCGCCTCTGCAGAGTCTTTGGATTTGCGTTCGGAAGTGGTTAACGCCAGCGCAAGCTACATTGCCGATAAGGTCGCAGCGGATCCAGCGCTTAAGGAAATGTCCGTCGAGCAATTGCAACTCATTATTGGTGGGGTTGTCACTGAAGAGTGGTTCAACTCAACATTGCGGGCGGTACACGGTGAGTTGCGCGAAGCGATTCACGGCGCTGAAAAAAATGCGGTTCTCAATCTGAGAAATATCAAAGCCTCGCTGAAAACCGCGTTGTCCAAGATGAAAGCGCAGGCTCTCGAAAACTGCCAGAGGCTCTTGAGCGCTGAGCTGTGCAAAGATGCAGAACACTCGTCAATAATGATTGCCGCTTTTGAAGCACAGGCCAATGCGGCGATTGACCAGATTGAAGATGAAGTGAGCTTGTTGGGTGATCTCGAGGGAGAACAACTCAAGAATGCCAAGAATTTGTCTGATGCTTTTGAAGGCGTGGAAACGGTGCGCATGGGGGCGCTTTTGCTGTTAATTCTGAGTTTGGCAGGTATCATCATACTTAACAATAGGCCGCTTTCCCGAATGCTCGGAGTCACAGGAGCTGTCGCCTTGATAGCCAGTGGCTTGTACTTGCTGACGATCGCGGTATCCAACCGTCTCGCCTCCGAAGAACTCTCGTCACAACTCGGACGCTTGTCCGATGAGAAAATGGGGGGGCTGTCTACCGAGTGGGTGGGGAAGATGGCGGGAGACTTGATAGCCGGATCTACCATGCCGGTGTCGATGATTGGGGTTGCTGGAGTACTGGCAATCCTTGCCTCCATTCTCTTCGCCCGCAGAGCTTGAGTAGCCATATGAACAACTTCAACCTAGCCATAGTCTCTTTGCTTCTTCCTTTCGTGGCGTGTAGCGGTGGAGCAAAGGCTGGCGCGGACGCTACCACTAGTGACGCAGCAGAACCCGCTGATGCTGGCTGTGACAATGAGCTGGATTGCGCCACATGGATTCAGAGCTATGAGCGCGAGGTCGTTTCAAAGCTGTCCGGCCACTCTGAGATAAGTCCCGGCACTACGCTACGCTCCCGTTTCTCGATACCAGAGAGAGATGCATCCCGAGACTATATTGCCGATGAGTTGCGGGCGATGGGGCTCTCAGTAGAACTGCATAACTACGGAACCGGAACCAACGTGTTTGTCCGAATCCCCGCTACGGTAGAGGGCGCTTCTCTCGTTCTAATGGGAAGCCACTTTGACGGTATCGACGATTCGCCAGCAGCGGGCGATGACGGAACAGGTGTGGCCTTGGTACTCGCAGCAGCTCGGTACTTTTCTGAAAAGGAAGAACGGGCCAACGAGTTGTTGTTCGCGGTTTTCGATCAGGAAGAAAATGGTCTGATAGGGAGCCAAGCCTTCGCCGAGAAAATGCGCCAGGAAGAACCAGGATTGGCCGCTGCTCACATTTTTGACCTTATCAGTTGGGACGAGGATCAGGATGGTGCAGTCGAACTCTGGTCAGCTGATCCAGGCATTGAGGCGCTCTACCGAGAGGTTGCTGCCGAAGAGGGAGTTGCGATCGAGTCAGTGCGTTTTGGCTCCAGTGATCATGCTTCTTTTATCGGAAATGGTTTTGCCGCCGTCGGTGTGTCCGAGGAATTTGTATCCGGGGACAACAATCCCTTCTACCACACGATTGATGATACCTATGAGAACGTAAATTTCGACTACCTAGAATATGTGTCGAGGTTTGTGTTTATCGTCGCCAATCGCCCACAATGAGCAACGTTCGCCCTTGGCTCAATAGCAGCCATGGTAGAGTTTCTAGGTGTCTATACTAAGTAGTCTAGGAGCAGGAGAAGCCCGTCTTTGGCGTTTGATAGCGAACCGTTGTAAAGACGACGCCGATCTAAAGTCGATCGACCAACAGATTTGGGATCTCTTCGGTGAGCGTTGGGCAATTATGTTTACCGACTTGGCAGGCTTCTCGCGGGGAGTCAGCTCGTTTGGCATTATACACTTCCTGCAAGTTATTCACGAGCACAACACGCTGGTTGCACCGATCATCGACAATCATCAGGGCTTCTTGCTAAAGGCGGAAGGCGATAGTTTACTGGCTGTGTTTCGTCGTCCGGAGTCGGCAGTTCAATGTTCTATTGAGATGCAGCGGGCCTGTCAGCGCATCAGCATGCGCCGAAACAAAGAGGAAGCTATCTTGTTGTGTATCGGCCTTGGATACGGAGATGTTCTTAGAGTAGGGGAGCATGAGGTTTTTGGTGCCGAAGTAAATGCTGCTAGTAAACTCGGAGAAGACACCGCGGACTCTCACGATATTTTGGTCACAGAAGCGTTGGCTTCTGCCTGCGCAGAGGTCGAGGGAATGCAGTTTGACGACTACGCCGTGTCGATTCCTGGAGTGAGCAAGGCGTTTCGCGTCAAGTACCCGCACGCGTAGTTCCCGAGAGAGTTGGCGACCAGACTATTGAGACACTAGAGGTCTGGTGTAGAACACCAGAAATGAGCGGCATAGCCGCGCAGCGTCAAGAGGCGCTTGCGCAGCCAGCGTTAGGAGGTCTGGGTGTTGAATTTATTTAACACCAGAGGTCTGGTGTAGAACACCAGAAATGAGCGGCATAGGCGCGCAGCGTAAAGAGGCGCTTGCGCAGCCAGCGTTAGAAAATTTGGTGTTGAATGAATTCAACACCAAATTTTCTAAAGGTAGGTTGGAGCTGGCGATGTCGTGACACTGGAGCTGACTTGTCCGGTTAGCATGATGTAGCCGGCACCTCCTCCACCACCACCCGCTCCAGCGGTAGCGCTATTGCCTTCTTCACCGAAAATCAGAGCTTGGCTGCTTGAGCCTTTTCCGCCGTTGCCACCAGAACCGGAATTAACACCACCGTCAGCGGCCTGTGCGTCACTGCCGTTTCTACCATCGCCGCCGTCCTCAAATAGACTGCCACCTCCACCTCCACCTCCACCGTTGGCACTAATCTCACCCAGCAAGATCAGCTCTTGTGCCGAGATGCTTACGAGTCCACCTGTACCGGCACCTCCACCGCCTGCGCTATTGCTTGCACCTTGTCCGCCGGAACCATTGGCCATAATGCGGGCGTTCTGAGACAGAGTGAAGATGTTTCCGGCCAAGAAACCAACAGATCCTCCGCTGGATCCACCCGAACCGCCATCAGAGTTCTTCCCTTCGTGTCCGATACAGCCGCCGCGCAACGTCGTCGGTGACGCTATGACACCACCTGCGAGCCCACCATCACCTTTGTCAAAGAGTCCGTTCCTATTCCCGGTACCGCCGTTGCCGCCAGGACCTTGAAAGCTGCCCCCAGCACCTCCTCCCCCTCCAGCGAAATGTGAATCCGCAGAATCGCCCTGGTTACAAACACTGGAGTTTGCACTCGCGCCAGGCACTTCGCCTCGCGCGCTCGATACGTCCACTATTCCGTGAATAACAATGTCATGGTCACTTGCAATCAGAAGCGGACGACTTCCGATAGCGCGCAAGCGAACTCCGTCTGCCAGGGTGAAGCCGTCGACGTAGAAGAGACAAACCTTCGTATTGTTGGGTTGCACGAGCGTCCGGCAACGGGAGTCACTGTCGGTATTGATTAGAATATCTTGTTGGACTTCCCAACTGGAATCCGGCTGTCCGGTGGCGCAGATAAAGTCCGAACCAACAGGGCATCCGCCTGCCGGAATCCCCGAGTCAAGAAGTGGCAGTGTTTCGTTACCGCCGCCATCAGTTTCGCCGTCCACTTGGTCAAAGCCTTGTGCCGTATTATTGCCATCAAATGTGCAGCCTGCTCCGATTGCGAACTCACAGGAGGCCAAGACCATTGCGGTGTAGATAAAAGGCTTCAACATCGCCGGCATTGTAGCGGATGAGTTAGCAATAGGGAGGAAAATCACAAAACGCTGGTATCTTAGGGGCTGTTTCTAATTAACGGGATAGAATCACTGAATGCATGAGCTAGAGGCCATACTGAGGGTAGCGCTAGAGCGTGTTGAGCCGGGTGCGCTCGTGTGTGCCTGGCTGCGCAGCGTCGACTGGCCCACTGAGATGACCTTACTCGCATTGGGAAAATCTGCAGTGCCGATGGCTCTTGCCGCGAAACGAGGACTGGGCAACAAAATCGTTGATGAAGTGGTCATCGCACCACAGATTCCCGATAGTTCACCACTGGGATGGATGAGTTCGAGCCATCCCAGAATTTCTGAACTCTCCGCAGAGGCGGCCACTTTGCTTATCGACCAAAGTCGCGCTGCTCGAGGACCGTGTTTGGCACTCATGTCCGGCGGCGGCTCTGCCTTAGCAGCGCTACCAGTTTCCAGCATAACCCTGGCAGAGAAAGCAAGGTGTCTTGAGTTAGTGTATGCTGGCGGCGCGACAATTGGGGAACTCAATGTCGTGCGAAAACATCTTAGTCAGGTGAAAGGCGGTCGCCTGGCGCAGGTTTGTCAGTGGCCGATGACAACCTTGGTACTCAGTGATGTGCCCGGTGACTCACTGCACAGTGTAGCATCTGGTCCAACTCTACCTGATCCGTCTACCTACCGACAAGCATTGGCTATTGTGAGGCAGATAGCCAAGAGCTCAGGCGAAGCAATTCCGCATTCGGTCCTAGCTCATCTGGAGCGGGGGACACGAGGGCTGATTGGCGAAACTCCCAAGCAAATTCGCGATACCGATGTCTCAGAACTTCTCGCAGGAATTGATGCCGTGGCCAGAGCAGCGGTTAAGGTCGCAGAAGAACGAAATGTCGCGGGTGTGCAGCTGATTCCCGATGTGCTGCAAGGTAGTGTTGACCATCTCATGCGCAGCCTATTGCCGCTCGTTGCCAAGCCCGGACTTTGGATCGGCGCGGGGGAAGCAACGATCAAATTACCGGCCAATCTCGACTTGCAAAAAGCGCGAGGCGGACGCGCTCAGCACTTGGCTTTGCTTTTGGCCGGGGAAATCCAAGGCAATGCGTCGGTTCAAATCTTGGTCGCGGGCACTGATGGAATCGACGGAAGCTCGGACGCCGCAGGGGCAATTGTGGACGGAAACAGTTTTACTCGGATGATGCAGTGCGGTGTTGATCCTGTAGAATCACTGGAACGATTTGAGTCTGCGCGCGCACTTGCCTCCATCGATGCTCAAATTGTATTGGGTCCAACCGCGGTCAATCACGCTGATATCGTCATGATTGCGGTCCGCGACTCGTAGCGAGCCAATAGAAGTACCTCAAGGCTCATCTTGAGCCGCGATTGGCCGTTATACTTGCCAGATGCAAATTGTAGGTACGCAGAACGAAGCAATCGAGAATTTCATGGGTGGTCTGAGAAGACGAAATCCCCATGAACTGGAATTTCACCAAGCGGTGGAAGAGTTTATCGAGGCTGTAATGCCAACCGTGATGGACAACAAAGCGTACCAACATGCACAAATCTTGGAGCGACTAACCGAACCAGATCGGGTCGTGAGTTTTCGCGTGTGCTGGCAAGATGATAAAGGCAATTACCGGACAAACCGGGCCTGGCGTGTGCAGTTCAACAACACAATTGGAGCCTACAAAGGTGGACTTCGGTTTCATCCCACAGTGACTCTATCTGTGCTGAAGTTTCTGGGGTTTGAACAGATTTTTAAGAACAGTCTAACCG
>JAESTW010000902.1 GCA_016763395.1 Kofleriaceae bacterium | reverse complement strand
TACAAACCACAACGGACGGATCGATGATGGCGAAGGCGATCCAAACGATCCAAGTGACGATAACCCAGAAGCAGATGACGACAACGATGGTATCTCCAACGGTGACGACAACTGCCCATCTATAGCCAACCCCGACCAACTGGACTCGGACGGAAATGGTATTGGCGATGTGTGTGAAACAGGAGGACCCGGCGAAAATGGCGCCTTTGGTATCTCTGGTGGCGGATGTAACAGCAGCTCTCATTCCTCGGGTTGGCTGAGCGCTTTGGCCTTGCTACTGATGGCCGGACTTTGGAGGCGCAAGCGCACCCTCGTCAAGGCAGCTCCCATCGCAGTCGTCGCAGCTCTCACACTTGGCAGCAGCCAGAACGCAAGCGCACAAGAAATCTCTGGTGATACGAACTATTCGGTAGAGCGTTTTCAACTCTCAAGCGATAGGCTTGGCATCTTGGACGTCGAGAGTGCAGCTGTCCCTAAGCACATGACTCTGGATTTGGGTTTGTGGGCGGGCTATGCAAACGACCCTTTAGTCGTTTTCCAGAAGCAAAATGGCGAGCGCACTAGAGTAGCATCGCTGGTTCACAATCGCCTAGGTGGCGCCCTCTTGGCAACCTTAGGGCTCTGGGACGACGCTGCCATCGGCGTCAATCTGCCCCTGGTGCTCTATCAAAATGACGACATCTCTGGCGGAGTAATGACCACGAGTTCACTGAGCGCTGCATCAATCGGTGACCTCGCGCTCATTCCCCGCTACCAGTTTCTACGCGATGGCAAGCATGGCATAGACTTGGGACTACGAGTTTCACTTAGCCTACCTACAGCGAGTGATGATACCTACGTCGGCAACGACGGAGTTGTCGTTGAGCCGGCCCTACTGCTAGGAAAACGATTCGGAAAGCTCCGTACACTGGCCAATGTAGGATACCAAGCTCGTAAGGGTCTGGAGTCTATCGGCCTGAAAATCGATGATGAGTTCTTTGTAAAGCTTGCAGCGGCTCACCCCCTTGGGCCTGTCGATATTGAGTTCAGCTACCGCACTTCAACAGCTGCAAACGACTTTCTCGGGGATTTTAGTCGAAACCACAACGAGATCCTTGGTGGTGTCTCAATGCCTTTTGGTACCGAGATGGTCGGCTTCGCCGCGGTCGGTCTTGGCCTGTCAGAAGCCTTTGGCACGCCGGACTGGCGTTCTCTGGTAGGTATTCGGCTCGGACGAGATTTGAGCAAGAAGGCCGCGCCAGAACCTGAGAAAATCATCGTTGCTGCTCCTGTAGATAGCGATGGCGATGGCCTTCTTGATCCCGATGATCAATGCCCACAAGAGCCTGAAGACAAAGATGGCTTCGAAGATCTGGATGGTTGCCCCGACCCGGACAACGACAAAGACAGTGTACTCGATGTGGACGACGAATGTATCAACGAGCCAGGACTTGCCAGCGCGCAAGGCTGTCCGATAGCTGACCGAGATGGCGACACTGTCATCGATAGCGAAGACAATTGCCCGGATGAGCCAGGTGAAGTTGAAATGCAGGGATGCAAGACCAAGCAAACTGTCATCCTGACAGGAAACAGCCTGCAGATTCTCGACGTCGTCTACTTCAAAACCAATAAGGCGATTATTCTGGAGCGTTCGTACGAGTTACTCAACAATGTTGCTACCGTCCTAAACTCCCACCCAAATCTCAAGAAGATTGTTGTCGAGGGACATACGGACAGCCGTGGTAGAGATGCTGCAAATCTGGATCTTTCTCAGCGCCGTGCTCAGGCTGTTGTGGATTATATGGTCGGACGCAACGTCGACCGAGCCCGATTACTAGCAGAAGGCTTCGGCGAAACTCGCCCTATCTCTGACAACAAGACCAATGAGGGCCGCTCAGCGAATCGCCGGGTTGAATTCCGCATCGAGGGAAGCAATATCGAACAGAAGCGTTCGGGGCCAGAGGGCACGCTAGACTAGCGCGAAATACCCAATCATCAAACTGTGCCGGCTCACGCTCGAATATTCGGGCAGAGCCGGCTTCTTTTTGCCTTGGAAGCCTCAATCGGACGATTGGCAGGATATCTAGGCTATCCTGCCAATCGTCATGACTACCTCCCAACTGTCACTCGCAGACACCATCGCCAAACTCCCCATCGATAGCGATTCCATACTTGCCTTGGAAGTTCAACAAGCTTTTTTGCTAGCCAGAGTGCTGCAGGAGCGGGGGGCAGGATTGCAAACTCCGCAGGAACGCCGGCAACAGCGGGAGCTTGAGCGAATGATGGATGAGCCCAAAGGCCGGGCGACGCTCATGCAACTTACCGATCAAGCCTTTCGTTCGGACAAGGCCAAACGCGTCGCCGATCAGCTTATTCATATACTGGACGTTCAGGGAATTCCGCGGTTCTTTTCAACCTTGGACAGAGCGATGCTCAAAGGCTTTCAATCCTTTGGCGCGCTACTTCCGGGCGTTAGCGTGCCACGGGTTAAAAGCAAGATGCGCGAAGAAACTGCCAGCGTCGTCTTGCCGGCAGAGAACGAACTTCTCGTAGAGCACTTGGAGAAACGCAAAGAAGGCGGACTGCGAATGAACGTCAACTACTTAGGAGAAGCGCTCCTCGGAGAAGACGAAGCGAAACACCGCCTAAACACCTATTTGGCGGCGCTTCAGCTGAAGCAGCTTGATTGCATCAGTGTAAAAATATCTACGATTTATTCGCAGATACTTCCGATTGCGAGAGAACACACTATCAATATCTTGTGCAATCGCATGGAGCTTTTATACCGCGCGTCGGCCAAGTCGAGCTTTGAGCGTCCCAATGGTGATGTAGTTCCGAAGTTCGTCTATTTGGACATGGAAGAGTACAGCGACCTCGACATCACCTCCGCTGTCTTTATGAGGACCCTCGATCGTCCGGGGCTCGCCGGGGTTAACGCAGGCATCGCGTTGCAGGCATATCTACCGGACAGCTTTGCGGTACTATGCGAGATTACGGAATGGGCCAAGAAACGTGTTGCTGCGGGCGGATCACCGGTCACTGTCCGAATCGTCAAAGGTGCCAATATGGAATCGGAAAAGGTAGAAGCCTCCATCGCGGGATGGCCTCAGGCACCATACAAGCTCAAGCGCGAGACTGATGCGAACTACAAAAAGATGCTCAACTACGCTCTCGATGCGGAGAATAGCAAAGCTGTAGGCGTTGGCGTTGCCTCCCACAACCTCTTTGATGTCTGCTACGGGCTGGTTTTAGTCAACGCGCGCGGACTGCATGATCAAGTGCAGCTTGAGATGCTCGAGGGTATCGCCAATCACCAACGGCGTGCACTCCACGAAATGGTTGACAACGTACTTCTATACGCCCCGGCGACGCGAAAAGAGGATTTCGTCTATGCCATCGGCTATCTTATTCGCCGACTGGACGAGAACACGGGGCCAGAAAACTTCCTACGACATGCTTTCTCCCTAAAAGTCGACAGCGACGAGTGGACGATGTTGGAGAAGGGGTTCATTGACAGTTTCTCAGCGCTTGATTCCGTTTCAATCAGCCCGCGCCGTACCCAGAACCGTAGTGCCGTCCCTACGCCATCTGCCGGAATCATCAATTCGGACAACTTTGCAAACGAAGCGGACACTGACTTCTCTTTGCCGCAAAACGTTGCATGGGCAGCCGAGACCATGGCCAGTTGGCAAGAGAAGCACAGTGACAAGGCGCAAGAAATTCCGCTCGTGATAGCCGGCAAGGACTTTTTCGACTCAGCGAGTACCAAGAACTGCTACGATCCTTCAAGGCCGGAGCTTGTGGTCGGCCGGTATTGCCAGGCAAGTAGCGAACAAATCGAGCAAGCACTATCTTGTGCCAAAGCCGACGCATCTTCGTGGCGATCCCGCTCGCAAACTGACAGAAGCAAAATACTTACTAAGGTTGCGCAAGAGCTTCGAATCGCCCGCGGAGATTTAATGGGCGCTGCCATGGCCGACGGAGCTAAGATATTTACCGAGAGCGATCCCGAGGTAAGTGAGGCGATTGACTTTGCCGAGTACTACGCTCTCTCCGCACAGAGACTATATGCGAGCGAAACACTAGAGGTTGAGCCGATGGGTGTTGTGGTTGTGGTTCCGCCTTGGAACTTCCCCATCGCAATTCCCTGCGGAGGAATAGCAGCTGCCTTGGCCGCGGGAAATACGGTCATACTCAAACCAGCATCTCACACCGTTTTGGTGGCCTATGAGTTGTGCAAGTGTTTCTGGCGAGCGGGAGTCCCCAAAGAAGCCCTACAGTTTGTCCCCTGCTCTGGCGCAAAAGGTGGCGCACAGCTCGTTTCCTCGCCTTTGGTGGATGTTGTGATTCTGACTGGCGGAACCGATACCGCGATGCAAATGCTCAAGGCGCGCCCGGACATGAACCTCCTGGCTGAGACCGGTGGTAAAAACGCGACGATTGTAACGGCGATGAGTGACCGTGAGCAGGCGATCAAACATGTAGTACAGTCGGCATTCGGACACGCGGGGCAAAAGTGCTCTGCGACCTCCTTGCTGATTCTCGAAGCCGAAGTCTACGACGATGAATCCTTCAAAGAAACCTTGTGCGATGCGGTGCGGAGTCTCGAAGTCGGCTCCGCATGGGATATCAGTACTCGCATGGGCCCAACCATTTACGCGCCAGGCGGAGACCTAGAGCGAGCGCAGAAGGAGCTGGAAGAGGGCGAAAGCTGGGCTGTCCGGCCACGCCGCGCCGGTGACAACCCGAATCTGTGGAGCCCTGGAATCAAGTGGGGCGTCCGTCCGGGTAACTACACTCACCGGACCGAGTTCTTTGGTCCAGTCCTGGGCGTACTTCGTGCGGACAACTTGGAACACGCCATTGATCTGGTCAACCAGACTGGCTACGGACTAACCTCGGGCCTGGAAAGCCTCGATTCGCGAGAGCAAATCATCTGGAAGGACCAAATCCGGGCAGGCAATCTCTACATAAACCGCGGCACCACGGGTGCTATTGTATTGCGACAACCCTTCGGCGGCATGGGCAAAAGCGTTTTTGGCCCGGGAATCAAGGCTGGTGGCCCGAACTACGTGGCACAACTGCTGCGCTTTAGCGACCGCGCGGATTCGCCGGAAAACCATCCAGATCTCGCGCAGGTCAGCAATACGGAGGTCTTTCAACTCTGTAAAGACTTGCAAGCACTCCCCGAAGGCCAAGCCGGGATCAATAGCTCGGACATACACAGGCTATTGCGCGCCGCGGCCAGTTACTCTTCCGCTTATGACGCCGAATTTGGCATCGAGCACGACCACTTCAAACTTCTCGGACAAGACAACATTCGCCGATACCTGCCAGCACAGGCATTGCGTATTCGAGTACACAAAGACGATAGCGGCTACGACATTTTCGCGCGAGTCTGTGCAGCACGGATTTGTGGGTGCAGAGTCACCTTGAGTTCGTCCTCAGAACAACAATCCGATGTCTTACGCGCTATCGACCAGCTGACGGAGGCTTGGGGGGCCAGCATCGAGTTTGTCGTCGAAAGTGATAGCGAGTTGGCGGCCATCATCGCTGAATCCCAAACCGATCGAGTTCGCTACTCATCACCGGACAAGGTTCCGCTCGAAGTTCGCGAAGCGATTGGCGACACTGGTATCTACATTGCCTCTACGCCAGTCCTGCAAGAAGGGCGCATTGAGCTTCTGTGGTACATGATGGAGCAAAGCCTTTGTGTGGATTATCATCGGTATGGGAACCTTGGCATTCGGGGAGACGAGACTCGGAGCGGCGTGCTTTAGGGGGGCAGTGAGTATCGGTTCTCTGGGATGCTCATGCTGGGAATTGGTGCGATCGGTGCGTCCGAGTTGGGAATCCAGTGGTGCCGCTAGGACCGGGAGCGTATCGGTGCTTGGCGCAAGCGCGGGTGGGCGCCTTGGCTACGCGGGTATGCTCTGCGCTTCGTACATTCCTCAGGGGATTGGTTGTGTCCGGTGGAGTTCCGACGGGACATCGCTGCGTTTT